>NZ_LWEZ01001185.1:0-14319 GCF_001634945.1 Alcanivorax sp. HI0044 | reverse complement strand
GGCCTGCGCATCACGCAACCAGCACAGATCGAGCTTTTTCTTACTGACATCAATACCGATGGTAGCCATCTCTCCACTTCTCCTTGTTCGTGCAGCCTCATCCGGTCAACGAAGGGCTCGGATACCGTTCAAGTTTTGAGAGAAATGCTGGCGGGACCTATCTACATCACAGGCTCAGGGCCTCAGGTCGAATACGGGTTGCCCGCCAGCAGTGGCGGAAGGGTAGCAAATCCTTCCGCCGGAGAGACACAAGGTCGAATTAGCCTGAAAGGCGTAATCCGACAAGGCCCGGTACGTGGAGTGCATCGTGTCATGGCTGTGTTTGATTTGGTCTATGGATGGATGTCGGATTACGTCCTTCGGACTAATTCGACCTACCGGGCTGGTGGGTTGCTGTGTAGCGCTCGTTTGCAACAGATTGAAAAAGATGCGTCATTGCGGGTGATAATCACGGATCTCAGTATCCGTTTGTCGCTTAATTGTCACCGTTCATGACTAGATTGCCTCGAAATTAGTGCTTTTTACCCGTTGGATATCCTGGAAAACGGCTTATAATGCTCCCCCGGCTAAGTAGTGTGACGAAAATCACAGTCTTATGGCTAAGAGGGACTTTGCCGTATTTAGTTGGCCCTGCGGTCGCATGGATGGACCTGTTATGACGAACAAGTATCTCTATTCCCCTGTACACCGGATGGTGTCTCTGTCGCGTACGGCCAAGCGATTGGTCATGCTGAGCGCGGATGCGCTGGCGGCGCCCCTGTTGCTGTGGCTTGCCTACGGACTGCGCCTGAATACGGTCACTCCTGATGTCACGGATCTGTGGTTGTTGGTTGCCGCTCCTCTGGTGTTGTTGCCTGTGCTTTATGGCTTTGGCTTCTACCGTTCGGTGGTCCGTTATCTGGGCGCTGAGGTGGCGTGGTCTATTCTGATCGGCACTACCTTGTCTGTGGTATTGCTGGCTGCGGCGGCCTATATGGCCTCGGCCTCTACGCCGCGCTCGGTGTTTATCATTTTCTGGACTCTGTTGGTGCTGTATCTGGGCGGTAGCCGTTTCATGATGCGCCGCTTCCTTTACAACGTGCTGGGCAAGCGTGTTGCCTGTGAAGCAGTAGCCGTATTCGGGGCTGGTGGCGCTGGTGCCCAGCTGGTGTCCGGGCTGCTGTCTTCCGCAGAATTACACCCCCAAATGATTGTGGATGATGCTCCCGGCAAGCAGGGCACGCTGCTGTGTGGTGTGCCGGTGGTGAGCCGTAGCGCATTGGAAAAAGCGGTAGAGGGCGGTGCTATCCGAACTGTGTTGCTTGCTCTCCCCTCCGAGAGCCGGGCTACACGAATGGAAGTGGTGCGGTGGCTGGAAACCCTGAATGTGCATGTGCAAACGGTACCCTCGTTTGCGGATATTGCCACCGGCAAGGCTCGCTTGGAGGAAATCAAGGAAGTCTCCATCGAAGACTTGCTGGGCCGTGATTCAGTGCCGCCCCGGGCGGATCTGCTGACGCGCTGTATCAGCGGCAAGCATGTGCTGGTGACCGGTGCGGGTGGCTCCATTGGCAGCGAGCTGTGTCGGCAAATTCTCAAATTGCATCCTTCCAAACTGGTGCTGCTGGATCAGAGTGAGTTTGGTCTTTACGCCATTGAAAAAGAGCTGCGGGCGGCGGCGGGTGAGCGTAACAAGAGCATTGAGGTTGAGGCGGTGCTGGGTTCGGTGGTGAACCGGGGTCTGATGGAACGGCTGTGTCGCGAGCATCGGGTGGATACGGTATATCACGCGGCCGCCTACAAGCATGTGCCGATTGTAGAAGCCAACCCGTCTGCTGGCGTGCGCAATAACATTCTGGGCACGCTGGAAGCGGCACTGGGTGCAGAAGCCGCCCAGGTTAAGCACTTTATTCTGGTGTCGACGGATAAGGCGGTGCGCCCTACCAATGTGATGGGGGCCACCAAGCGTTTTGCGGAACTGGTGCTTCAGGCCATTGCCGCGCGGGGCTCGGAGACGGTGTTCTCCATGGTGCGATTTGGCAATGTTCTCGGCTCGTCCGGTTCGGTGGTGCCCCTGTTTCGTGACCAGATTCAAAAAGGCGGGCCGGTCACCGTGACTCACCCTGATGTGATTCGCTATTTCATGACCATTCCGGAAGCTTCCCAACTGGTGATCCAGGCGGGTGCCATGGCCCAGGGCGGTGAAGTCTTTGTGCTGGATATGGGCGAGCCAGTGCGCATTGTGGACCTGGCGCGGACCATGGTGCATTTGATGGGCATGTCCGTGCGGGATGAGAAGAGCCCGGACGGTGATATCGAGATTGCTTTTTCCGGCCTGCGGCCGGGTGAAAAGCTCTATGAAGAGCTGCTGATCGGTGATTGCAGTACGCGTACCGAGCACGAGATGATCATGCAGGCCCATGAAGAAAAGCTGGAATGGGATGAAATCTCTTTCGCTCTGGAAGCCTTCCGCAAGGCGCTAAGTCGCGCCGACAGGGATGCCCTGCGGGCTTTGCTGCGCAGCTATGTGAATGGGTACGAGCCGAGCGGAGTGAGCGTCGAGGCGCCCAAAAGTGCGCCTAGCCGTGAATTGCCGACAATGGTGGCGAAAACCGCCAGCGCGGTTGAATAGCTTTTCCTGATAATGTCGGATGACGCCTTTCAGGCTAATCCGACCTACAAACCCTGACGTTGAAGCCGCCGCGGTTGTTTCGTCTGTCAGTGTGTAGGTCGAATTAGGCTTGGCCGTAATCCGACATTGTTGGCTGAGACCTTGGTTTTTTGCTTATGTCATATTTGACTAAGTGCTCCCTTTTTATATTCCCTTTGCCCTGTAAAATGCCCTTTTTGCGGTGCGGTTTGTCGCGCGGCCTGGGCTCTGTCTGGTTCATCTGATGACGCTGGAAATACTGATAACACTACTGATTGTACTGGCTGTGCTGGGGGCGCTGGCCAGTAACCGAGTGCCTGCGGATATGACCATGATGGCGGCGCTGGTGCTCGTCTTGATCACGGGCCTTATTTCCCCGGGCGAGGCGCTGTCCGGTTTTGCCAACCCCGGCTTGATGACCATTGCGGCGTTGTACGTGGTGGCGGCTGCCTTGCGGGATACCGGCGCCATTTACTGGGTAGCACACAGGTTGCTGGGCCAGCCCAAGTCCGTGCTCTCCAGCCAGTTTCGGTTGATCGCGCCGGCGTCCATTCTGAGTGCCTTCCTGAACAACACCACGGTTGTGGCGATGATGATTCCTGCGGTGCAGGAATGGGCGCAACGCTTGCGCCTGTCGGCCTCCAAGTTACTGTTGCCACTGAGTTATGCGGCCATTCTTGGCGGTACCTGTACGCTGATTGGCACGAGTACCAATCTGGTAGTGGATGGTTTGGTGCAGGAAAAGGGGTTGCCGGCGTTCGGCATATTCGATGTGGCCTGGGTCGGTGTGCCGGTGCTGCTCGGCGGCGCGGCCTTTATGTTGCTGATTAGCCGTTTTTTGCTGCCGAACCGGGCGAGTATGGCGTCCCAGTGGGAAGATGCCCGTGAGTACCACGTGGAGATGCTGGTGGCGAAAGGTAGCCCGCTGGCGGGCCGGACTATTCAGGATGCAGGGCTGCGGAACCTGACCCATGGCTTCCTGACCGACATTCAGCGTGATGAGCGACTGTTCACAGCGGTTGGCCCGGAAATGACGCTGCAGGAGGGTGATCTGCTGGCGTTTGTCGGGGTGCCAGAGTGCGCGCGGGAGCTGCAACGTATCAACGGCTTGCAGGCCGCCCATGGTGGGGCTCACAAATTGGGCCTGAACAACCACCAGCGCCATCTCGTGGAAGTGGTACTTAGCCCGGAATTTCCCGGTATTGGTCGTTCAGTGAAGGAAACCGGATTCCGGACCCGTTACCAGGCGGCGATTTTGAGTATCAGCCGAAATGGCAAGCGAGTGCCCGGCAAGGTGGGCGAGCAGAGTTTAAAGGTGGGGGATACCTTGCTGCTGGAAACCAGCCAGCAGTTTGTCGAGCAGTATCAGTATCGGCGCGATTTCATGCTGGTGAGCCCATTAAAGGATTCCACTCCCCCGGACTTTCGCCGGGCGCCGCTGGCTGTTGCTGTGCTGGTGGCGATGGTGATGGCGAATGTGTTGGGGCTGGCCTCGACTCTGGAGGCGGCCATGTTTGCGGCCGGCCTGATGATCGCTCTACGCTGTGTCACCGTGAACCGCTCGCGGATGAACGTGAGTGTGAATCTGCCGGTGCTGGTGGTGATCGGTGCCTCTTTTGCGCTGGGTAAAGCCATGGAGTCCAGCGGCGCGGCGGCCTGGATTGTGGAGCAAGTGATCCCGGACGGCGGCTTGTCACCCTTTATGGCGCTGGTGATGATTTACCTGCTGACGGCCGTATTTACCGAAATGATCACTAACAACGCCGCCGCCGTGCTGGTTTTTCCCATTGCCATTGGCGTTGCTGAACAGCTGGGCGTCAGCCCGATGCCCTTTATCGTTGCCGTCATGTTCGCCGCTTCCGCCAGCTTCATGACTCCGCTGGGTTACCAGACCAATCTGATGGTCATGGGGCCAGGGGGCTACACGTTCCGGGATTACCTGAAGATCGGGTTTCCGATGAGTGTGGTGGTGGCGGTGATCAGCCTTAGCGTTATTCCGATGGTTTGGGGGTTTTAGGGAGGCTCTGCCAAACAGCTTTGAGTTGAAAGTGTAAAGTTCAAAGTTGAAAGGAAATACAAAACAATATGGCGCTCCAAGGATGGAGCCAAGCAGGAGGAGCATGGATGCTTCGATTTGAAAATCTGGATGTATGGAAGCGCGGTACTGCGCTTTGTGTGGAGATGTATCGGTATTTTGCCGGGCTCAAGGATTTTGGCTTTCGGGATCAGATTACGCGTTCAGCCTTATCTGTACCCAGTAATATTGCCGAGGGATTTGAGCGCCTTTCCACTAAAGAAAGAGCGCGTTTCTGGAGTTATGCCAAAGGATCTGTCGGTGAGTTGAGAACCCAGATTCATATTGGCCATGAAATCGGTTATATCACCGAAGATAAAGCCGGTCGTTGGCTCTCTGAGTCTGAACAGCTATCAAGGATGCTGGCGACCATGATCAAGGGCATACAGCATGGCTGAGCCCGGGAGTTGAGGGTTGTCCTTTTCAACTTTCAACTTTGAACTTTCAACTGAAGGAATATCGCATGTCTGAGAAATCCCCGTACCAGGAAAAAGCAAACGAATCCAAAGCCCATGTCGTATGGCATGAGTCTAATGTGTCCAAGGCGGATCGCGCCAAGGTTAAGGGCCAGACGCCGAAGTGTATCTGGCTGACGGGTCTGTCCGGTTCCGGTAAGTCCACGCTGGCGAATGCGCTGGAAGTGGCGTTGACCGAACAGGGTAACCACACTTACCTGCTGGATGGCGACAATGTGCGCCACGGCCTGAACAAGAACCTGGGTATGAGTGATGAAGACCGCACCGAGAACATTCGCCGGGTGTCTGAAGTGGCCAAATTGATGGTGGATGCCGGTTTGATTGTGGTAACGGCCTTTATCAGCCCGTTCCGCGCCGATCGCGATGCGGCCCGTGAGTTGTTCGAAGACGGTGAGTTTGTGGAAGTATTTGTGGATGCGCCGCTTGAAGAGTGTGAGAAGCGCGATCCCAAAGGGCTGTACCAGAAAGCGCGCCAGGGCATTATCAAGGAATTCACCGGTATCGATAGCCCTTACGAAGCACCGGCCAAGCCGGAGCTGGTGGTGAATACCGCTGAAAACGATATTGAAGCCTGTGTGAAGCAACTGATCGCCGCAATTGTGTAGGGTGGGTGCTGGCTAAGCTGTATGCCGGATTACGCCTTTCAGGCTAATTCGACCTACAAAATTGCGCCTTCCAGGCTGATTTGGCCTACAAACTACGTGCCGCTGATTTGGCGTAGGTCAGATTAGGCGTAGCCGTAATCCGACACAGTGCAGTGATTGGATTTTGTCCTCAGGCCAAGGATGGCCTGTTGCTCATGCTTTTCAGGAAACGACAAGAACCGTCTTCATAACCCGCGCCTGAGCGTTTTGATCTGCTACCACCACGCCGCGGTGCGTGCTCGGTTCTGCCCATGAGTGGGAGGTGAGCGATAGTGTTGTGATGCTCATTGATTGTGGCTTGTTCCAGGGGGCGGTCATTCAACACTGGTGAGCATGGGGTATACGGTAATTCGGCCATCGTTATGTCGGTCCTCGACAGCAATCCGCACATCCACATAACCAAATGCATCGGCCAGTTGCCGGGCGTGCTCCCAGCTATTGGCCGGGTAGGGGTGGGAGGTCAGCTCAACAGTATCCCCGGTGCTGAAGGTATGGCGGAAACTGGCGCGATAAAATGGCATAGTAGACTCATCTATCGTGGTTATCGTGTGTGGCGGAGGCAGCACGGAATGTTCTGGGTTGCCGCAAGCTCAACAGCCACTCTAGGCGGTTGAACGGTTCCGCTGTGTCATCCACAAACCACTGTTTGAGTAAGATAAGTCTGAGGCTAAGGCCGATGATTCGGAGACGTAAGCGATGAATAGTATCCTGGTAACGGGCGGCGCGGGTTACATCGGTTCTCATACCGTTTTATTGTTGTTGGAAGCTGGGCACCAAGTGGTGGTGCTGGATAATCTAAGCAATAGCAGTCGTGAGAGCCTGATTCGTGTTGAGCGGCTTACCGGCAAATCGGTAACCTTTGTAGAGGGGGATATTCGTGATGCCAGCTGTCTGGATGCCCTGTTCTCAGCCCATGATATTGCGGCAGTAATCCATTTTGCTGGCCTCAAGGCGGTGGGGGAATCTGTTGCCATGCCGCTTGCGTACTACGACTGTAACGTGACTGGAAGCCTCCGGTTGCTGGAGGCGATGGAGCGTGCCGGCGTACGCACCATGGTGTTCAGCTCTTCAGCGACGGTCTATGGCGATCCCGCAACGGTTCCGATACGGGAAGATTTCCCTCTCAGTGCAACGAATCCCTACGGTGCCACCAAGCTGCATATTGAAGATATGCTCCGAGATCTCTACACCAGTGATAACCGCTGGAGAATAGCCCTTCTGCGCTACTTTAATCCCGTGGGTGCCCACGAAAGCGGCGAGATTGGCGAAGACCCCAATGGCATTCCTAATAACCTGATGCCTTTCATTGCACAGGTTGCCATCGGCAAGCGGGAGCAGCTGAATGTCTTTGGTGGGGATTACCCTACCCATGACGGTACAGGGGTGCGTGATTACATCCACGTGATGGACCTTTCCGAGGGGCATCTGGCGGCACTGCAGGCGTTGGAGAAAGCCGGTGGCTTAATTACGACCAACCTGGGAACGGGACGTGGGTATAGCGTACTTGAGATGATCGAGGCTTTTTCCAGGGCTTCCGGCCGTGACGTTCCTTATCAGGTTGTGGAACGTCGCCCCGGTGATGTGGCGACCTGTTATGCGGACCCGACCCATGCCAGCAATGTGCTTGGCTGGAGCGCTTCGCGGGGTATTGACGCGATGTGCGAGGATCACTGGCGCTGGCAGGACAAGAATCCGAATGGATATAAATAAGCATTACTCATTGGCTATTCGTTTTCTGATCAGGCTCGGATAGCGACTCTGGATGCTCTCTTGATTCGTCAATCCCGCGAAGGCGGGAATTCATTTACTCAGGCCTTCAATGTGTTGGGGTTCCTTCATTGACAGCGAAACCGGATAAGGCCGCTCTGTTGCGTGGCTTTGCAGCCTTGCTGAAAAAGTATCTTGGTCCGCTGGTGATCAGGGGGCTGGGTGCAGTGGCCATGCTGGCCATGAACGTTCTTGTTGCAAGGCAGCTGCCGGCGGACCAGGCCGGTATTTTCCTCTGGAGCGTTGCGGTGCTGATGCTTGCTTCAGTGGTAGTGAGAATTGGTACGGATAACAGCGTGCTGAAGCTGGCATCAATCGCATTTTCAGAAGGAAAGGATGATCAACTTTATCGCCAGCAATGGTTTTCGTTGTTTCTGGTTGGCCTGGTTTCCCTCTTTGTGGCGATTAATGCAGTAGCAGTTGTCTGGCTTGTCCCTTTTTTTTCCGAGGGTAAGCGCTGGGTATTATCGTACATGCTGGCCGCAATTGTGCCTTTCAGCTTATTGTTTCTCCAGACCCGCTTTTTGATAGCGGCCAGGAAAAGCTCCCTGGGGATATTTTTCTCTACATCTGCTCCGTTTATCGGCTTTATCCTGCTGATTTTTCTGTTCCCCGTTGAAAATGCAGCGACTGCAGCTGCGGCATTTCTTGCTGTATGTCTGGTTTCCCTGTCCCTGGCGCTGGGGGTATTTCCCCCGGGTAACAGACCGGGCTTTCCTGCCAAAGCAGATCGACGGGAAATGTTGTTGATGAGCCGGCATTTTTGGCTGGCTGCGGTATTTTCTGAAATGATTATCTGGGTCAGCCAGATTCTGGCCGTTATATGGTGCAGCCCTGATGAGCTGGCATGGCTGGCCTTGGGGCAACGAATCGCCTCCATAGTGAGCTTGCCGTTGATTGCGGTAAAGAGCGTGATCTCCCCTCAGCTTGCCAGCGCAATGAGCCAGAGAGATTTCGGAGGGCTTGCAAGAGGATTGCGCGAAAGCTCGTTGATAGGCCTTGTTATTGCTGCCCCACTGTTTGTATTTATTGTGGCCATGCCTGATGTATTGATCAGGATGACTGTTGGGGAGGCATATCTCCCAGCGGTTGATCTTGTGTTGATTTGTGCGATAGGGCAACTGGTTAATGTTTCTGCCGGAATTTCCGGTGGGATGCTGGCTATGACGGGTAACGAAAAGCTATTGCGAAATATTATTGTAGGCAGTGGCATTCTTTGCGTTCTGCTGAGTATTATCCTTATTCCTATTTATGCTGCAGTCGGTGCTGCCCTGGCCTTTTCAATTACCATGGTGATCCAGAATGTCGCCATGTATCTATTGTCCAGGCAGTTTATTCGCACCTGTATGAAAGAGAGTTGTCATGAGTAACCGTGGCTCGCTGAAACGCGCCTTTATTAAAAGCTTCTATATACAGTTTCGTAAGCTGGCAAAATCACTGCTTCATGCCTGCAAAGCTGCAATTGGTGGGCATATTGAAAAGCCTGAGTTCGTTGTGCTGGGTGACAAGAAGGTCGCGTACCTGGTGGTTTCAAAAGCAGCCTGTTCTTCCATAAAGAAAGCAATGGTGGCTGGTATTGTAGATGACGATATTCAGGATAATTACTCTATTCATCAAAACCACAAGGTGGCCCAACTGACGGTAAGAGGGAGGTTTCCTGACGCTGAGCAATGCCATGTTTTCACTTATGTCAGAAATCCTTTTTCCAGACTTGTTTCTTCTTATATCAACAAGTTTGAGGATTTTGAAAAAATTCGCATGGTTGGGTTTGAATATGCGGATTATCTTGGCGGTTACCTGGAAATGTCTGATTCTTTCGAGGCCTTTGTTGAGAAGGTCTGCAATATTCCAGATCGCTTGAGTGACAGACATTTCATGGGGCAGTACTACCTGATCCATTCCTTGTCACCGCGTTTGCCTGACCAGATTGAAAAACTCGAAGAGATTGAGCGTAGCTTTCCCGCACTGTCTGAGCATTATGGTTTTGGGGATGTTCCCCATTTTAACCGTACTGGGGGATATAACTATGAAGATTATTATTCCTCCGCTGAAATGGTTGAAATGGTTTATAGACGCTATCGTCGAGATGTCGAGGAGTTCGGCTATCAGGCTGAGTATGAAAGGTTGAGGTCCCGTTTTGATGTCTGAGCTTCTTGTGCGAGCCAGGGGCATTTGTGTTGGCCGTTACCGGGCGTTCGTTAGATGGCTTGGTGCATTTTTTATGCGCCGAAGAGGCTTTAAAGTCATCCATTTCCTCCATATCGGGAAGACAGGGGGGACGGCTCTAGGGCGGGTTTTTCACGGAAATCAAAGGGTGGGTAATTCCTGGTTGGTCCTGCATGAGCACAGCACTACGGTTAGGCGGTTGCCAAAGAGTGATCAATTCACGTTTGTATTGCGTGATCCGGTCGATCGCTTCGTCAGTGCATTTTATAGCCGCTATCGACAAGGTAAGCCGGCTTACTTCATTCCATGGACAGAAGCTGAAGCATCCGCATTTGCATCGTTTCCTGATGCCAATAGCCTGGCTGAGGCGCTGAGTAACCCGGAACCCGAGTGCCGTGAAAATGCTCGGGCTGCAATGCACGCTATTGGCCATGTAAGAACTCACTACCGTGATTGGCTGGGTTCTGTTGAGAATCTCTCTGAATTGTCTCATCGCATCCCTCTGGCGGGCTGGCAGCCGGATCTCGACAGTTATCTGTGTTGCCTTGTCGATACCCTTGGCGGAGACCCCGGGCAGTACCGTTTCCCGAACAATGCGGCACAATCGCATAAGGGAGGGCATGGCGGCCGAGCGGAGCTATCCGATTTGGCTGTAGAGAATCTGCTGGAATGGTATGGCGATGATGTCAGGTGGGTAGAGGCGGTCCGGCGGCTTGATCTTTTTGCCAGTAACAAGGCCTTGGTAAATAATCATGACAATTAAAGTGGCGTGTGTACATGATTCCAGTGCTTACCTGCCAGAGTTACATGCCTATAGTGAGTACTTCCAGAAAAGTAGTTCCGTTCGCTTTGAGGTTATCTCTCATTCAGACGGGGAGGTTTTTTCTCCCGAGCGCTATGATTTGATATACCGTTTCATGGGATTTTACCCTTTCTGGAGCCATAGTGATGTGCCGGAAATCCATGAATATCATAGTTTGAGTGTTCCGCCTTTTGCACAAGCGAAGGATACGATAAAGCGATACCTCAACAGAAAGCCCGTAGGCCGTGTTTTTCTGAATGGGCAGGTTGAAAGTGTTCTCGGTTTTTCTGACCAGGTGCCGAGTGTTCAGCGTGATATGGGCGTGCATCAGCGCTTTTTCGATGCGGTTACCGCAGGTTCCGCTAAGGAATTCGACATCGTTTACTGTGGAACGGTCGCTGGTCGCCAGGGGCTGCTTGAAGTTCTCAAGGAGTGTCTTGAGGCTGATTTATCAGTCCTTGTTGTCGGCAGGATTGACGATTCCGATTGGCTGGATAGGCTGGGGTCGCTGAAGCGGGCTCTGACTGTGACGGGCGCTGTTCCCTATGATGACGTTCCAGGTTGGATCAGTAAGGCCCGCTTTGGGCTCAATTTTATCCCGGATGTTTATCCCTTCAATGTGCAGACCAGTACCAAGGTTCTGGAATATTGTGCTGCGGGCCTGGGGGTCGTGACCAATGATTATGAATGGATCCGGAATTTCGAGACTTGTCATCATGCCAGTTTTTATAAAATAGAATCTGGCCTGGCTGATTTGAAGGCTATGGATCCACAGGGCTTTTCGGCTTCTGTGGACTCACTGGAATGGTCTTCTTTGTTGGAACGTTGCGGCCTCGAGGAGTTTCTTGTTGCTTGTGCTTCGGTTAGCGAGCGCCGAACCCCGTGAGAACTGTTCTGATGGTTTTGAGTACAATCAGAATGTCCACCCATAGCGACAGATTCTTGATGTAAAAGAAGTCATGCTCGACCTTTTCCCGGGTTGACTCCGTGCATACCGCATACCCCTGGCTCACCTGAGCCCAGCCTGTGATGCCAGGCTTGACGATATGCCGGTAGCTATAAAAAGGCACTTCCTGCTCGAATTGCTCTACAAAGCCTCTTTGCTCAGGGCGAGGTCCGATCAGGCTCATATCACCTTTCAGTACATTCAGAAACTGTGGAAGTTCGTCCAGACGGAATTTTCGGATAAAGCTGCCAAAGCGGGTGATCCGGTGTTCGTCCATGTCTGCAAAACGCGGAGTGTCATCATCTTCCGGGATCATGGAACGGAATTTGTACATGCGAAAGGGGATGTTCTTTTGCCCGACTCGTTCCTGAATAAAGAGGACAGACCCTTTGGATTCAAAGCGAATGATAGTGGCCAGGATCAAGGAAACAGGCAGCACGATTGGGCTGAGCAGGGCGACAGAAGCAATGTCGATTAGCCTTTTGGCAATGACATAAACGGCGCTGGGCTGCAGGGAATCCATGTCATGGATGCTCAGCATGTTCAGATCGACTTTTCCATTGATGGCTTCGTTCAGCGCTTTGCTGCTGATAATCGTTGTGCCGGATGCGCTGTGATGGGCGACATAGCGCAACCAGTTGTCTTCAATTTTGGATTCGGTGTCCACGATAAGTGCATCGTATCGAGTTTCACACAGCTCGGTCGATACGAGGTCTCGGAAACAGATGTTTTCGGCGTTTTCTTTATTGTTTATTTCAACATTGGGTAGCAAAGCGAATTTAAGCTTGCGATAGCGACGGTTAATGATGAAATTGACAAATTGCACACCGAGTAATAATGCAAAGCCTACAAATAGTGTGCTACGTGAGTAGCCGAGGCGGAAGGCCAGTATTACCAGCATGGCCGAGGCAATCAGGGCCAGGGTGATGCTGGCGTTGTAGGAAAAGCCGCGGCCACCCGGGAAGCGAACAATCTTTTTTATCAGGAGTGCATTAAAGATGTAAATCGTTGCCAGGGTTATTAGCGATAGTTGCTGGTTGGGATCGTGGGGGATTGAGATCGATCCGTGGGCAAAAAGCTGTGCGCAGAACAGGGTAATGGCCAGCCCCGTAATGTGGCCCGTCACGGGATTGAGTAGCAGCCGCTCGTGGAGGCGGTTGTGGCGTGCCGGATTTATCGGAATGAAGTGTGAATTCATGGGTTCAAATGCCTGATTCTGCGCCTAGATAAGCGCTTAAGTAGTCTGATTTTGTCGGCTCTAGCCATGCATCCGATGCGGATGCCCTGGCGGCGGACTGCATGTCGTCAATATTGGCGATCAGTTGATCAATGCTGTGTCGGACTGATTCGAGTGTGTTGTTACACAGAATGCCGTTTCCGGCGCCAACCAGTTCATGACATCCGCCCACATCGCTCAGTAACAGTGGCAACCCATGTGCTTTGGCCTCAAGGGCGGACATGGGAAGCCCTTCGCTGTCGGAGATGAGGCAAAGTGCATGATAAAGATGAAATTGATCAAATGCCTGGACCTCACCGGCGAAAAAAACATTGTTGGGCGCGTTTGCCTGCATTTCCTTTTGAGCAGCCCCGGAGCCGATAACCGTGAGTGTCACTTCCTCTTTTGAAAAGCAGGAAACGGCATCAATCAGAAGGTCCGGGCGTTTGGGGTGCGCCAATCTGCCTAAAAACAGCAACTTTACCGGTTTTGGCGGCAGGTTTGCAGGCAGTCTTGTCGGTTTGGGGGTTCGATTGGTCAGTGTGATGGTTTTGCCTGGCGGGATATTTAGCTTTTCACTGCATTTGCTGGCGTCTGCGTTAGAGACGTTGATCACCAGATCGGTCAGGGTTGAGAGCAAGCGTTCCGCAAGGGTGTAGATGCTCTCCAGCTTGCCTCCGTTGTAAATCGAGGACCAACCATGGGAAACATAGATGACCCTCAAGCGTGGAATAAACAGCTTCACCAGCCTGGCATAGACACCCGCATTTGCCGAGCTGGCGACCAGAACTGAAATGCTGTTATC
Organism: Alcanivorax sp. HI0044; assembly: GCF_001634945.1. Taxonomy (NCBI): domain Bacteria; kingdom Pseudomonadati; phylum Pseudomonadota; class Gammaproteobacteria; order Oceanospirillales; family Alcanivoracaceae; genus Alcanivorax; species Alcanivorax sp. HI0044. The sequence goes on along the minus strand of NZ_LWEZ01001185.1, from coordinate 794 downwards.
CAGAAGGTAGCGGCGCAGGCGCATTAGTCCAGTTGGGCTGGGCATCTGCCTAAGCAGGTCCGGGAGAATTAGGGGTGACAGTGCTCCCAGGGTTCGTGCCAACCATTGGTTTTCCCCAGTGATGAGGAAAGGGTGGATGTCATCCTGCAGAAGGCGAATCTGGTCAAGAGTCCATCGCTGGGCGCCACCGGTCTCTGCCTTGGTAATGATGAAGCCTATGCGTGGTTTGTTATCCATGTCAGACCTGTAGTTCACACTGGCGGCGGATTTTCTCACTTTCCCGTGGCAGAGGGAAATCGGGCTGAGGAGTGGGAGTTGGCGCTAAACTATATGGGTATAGGGAGGGCCTGTCTGAGGGCGCTGTGCTATTCTCTTTGGCGCAATTCTGAAGGTCGGTACGGTGTCAGTTTCTTCGCGATGCAGGCATCGCTTCCCACTGCCTCCCCGAAGTTTTGGGAGTGGGGTGTAGCAGGTTACGGTCCCAGGCGACCGCAGGACAGCCAGTCATTGGGCAAAGAAAAAGCCCGGTACCTTGCGATACCGGGCTTTCCTTATTTGGCTCCGCCTGCTGGGCTCGAACTAGGCGGATTCAACTGAATTCGCCAATGATTAACCGTCGACCGCAGGGCGGCCAATCATTGGGCAAAGAAAAAGGGCTTACCCGTGTGGATAAGCCCTTTTCTTATTTGGCTCCGCCTGCTGGGCTCGAACTAGGCGGATTCAACTGAATTCGCCAATGATTAACCGTCGACCGCAGGGCGGCCAATCATTGGGCAAAGAAAAAGGGCTTACCC
>NZ_LWEZ01001184.1:0-19961 GCF_001634945.1 Alcanivorax sp. HI0044 | reverse complement strand
CGTCATGATGTAGTGGCACACTCAGGCACTGGCGCTGGCTGCCCGGGCCTTTCGGCCGAAAAGTCAGCTCCCGGCAAGCGCCCAGATTGTAGGACGCCACCCAAGGTGTATGGCCCAGCTCCGGTTCGTTATCGCTGTGATAACCCATGCAGTCGTCACCATTACGGTACAGATTGGCCAGCACACTGTTAAAGGTTTTTCCGGTCACTTGCTCGACAGCTGTCTTGATCGGTAATAGTGCAGTAGGCCAGCCCGCTGCCGTGTGCGTATGCCCGGAATAGCGATAGCGCAGCCCGGCATTGCCATGCCAGGCGGTTAACCGCGGGACTGGGTGCTGCCGCCCATACACGGTAACCTTGGGTTGTTGCCAATCCAGAGTCTGGCTTAACGTAGCCAGCAGTCGGTCTGCTTGGGGTGGCCCCATCAAACCCGCCCAGTGATGCAGCTGCGCATTGCTACTGAGGTCGATAAGGGAAGCAGTTTGCCGAGCCTGAGGCCCGGTTGTCGGTAAACACATAACGGCTCTATAAAGATTGCCGGCCGCTGCCGGCGAGGATGATCAGGGAAACATCATGCTGCATATCTTTCGAATCGAAAATGGTGTCCTGCGCGAAAAGGATGTGGACACCATCATGCCGTCCCTGGCAGAAGACGGCAGCTGGATCGACCTGGTTGATGCCGAGGAAGACGAGCGGAACCTGGTCCAGCAATTTCTCCAGGCGGAACTGCCCGATTCCGACGACATGGAAGAAATTGAAGCCTCGGCCCGCTTTTTCAGTGATGAGCAGGGGCTCCACGTTCACTCCCTGTTCCTGTTCCAGTCGGAAGGTCGGGCCCGGACTTCCACGGTGGCCTTTGTGGTACAGGAAGGGCGGCTGCTCTCGTTCCGCGATTCCCGGTTGCCGGATTTCCGCTTGCTGCGCCTGCGTGTGCGGCGGGGCTGGGTCAAGGTATCGCAACCCCTGGACATCCTGCTGAGTATTCTCGACCAGAAAGTGGAAAATCTGGCGGATGCCCTGGAAGACGTGCACCGGGACCTGGAAAAAGTCGGCTATAGCGTGCTTGAAGAAGAAAACGGGGAGCTGGAAGAGGACATTGAACGCCTGGCACAGCTGGAAGATACCAACGGGAAAATCCGCCTGTGTCTGATGGATACCCAGCGATCCATCTCGTTTATTCAGCGCTATGTGCGATCGGACAAGGTGCGCCGGCGTACCTGTGCGGAAATCCAGCATGACCTGGATACCCTGCTGTCACACACGACTTTCCTGTTCGACAAGATCAACTTCCTGATGGATGCAGCCCAGGGCTTCATCAATATCCAGCAGAATCAGATCATCAAGATCTTTTCCATCGCGGCGGTGGTGTTCCTGCCGCCCACCATGATTGCCAGCATTTACGGAATGAACTTCGAGGTCATGCCGGAGCTGGATTTCCGCTTTGGGTACCCCATGGCCATTGGGCTGATGGTGCTGTCCGGCATGGCGCCGTACTGGTATTTCAAACGAAAGGGCTGGTTATAGCGGGTGGCCTGATCTTTGGTGAAAGGCGGCGTCGGGCGTCAGGATTGCAACGCCCAGCCACTCGCCGTTTCAGATGCCTTGCCTTCTGCGGCCAGCTTGATCAGATGAGCACTTAACGAAAGCTGTGCCACTCCGTGCAAAAAGGCTGGCACATCGTCATATACCGCCGTCACCAGTGTTGCCAATGGTTGCGCCGTTGCCGTCAGGCAGTCGACTACCTTGTCTTCTCGTTTCTGCCGGTGGGCCAGGGTTTGTGAAAGGGTGTCTTCCGGTTGGCTGATGACATCGCCATGACCTGGAGCCATCAGGGTAATGCCCCGATTTTGCAGTTTTCTCAGCGAAGCAAAGTACGCCTGCATGGAGCCAGAAGGGGGGGCGATCACTACCGTGGAGCCCTGGATCAAGTGGTCGCCGGTGAATAGCAAACCCTGTTCGCTCAGGTAGCAAAGATGGTTTCCCACATGGCCCGGGGTCTCAATGGCTGTCAGGCTGACACCGCCACAATTCACCGTATCGCCTTCAGTTAACAGGCGGTCCGCATGCCAGCTTTCATCCTGCAGCCCATCATCTGGCACAGAAGGTCCCAGGCAGCGAGCACCGGTGGCGGCCACCAGGGCCAGTGCGCCGGGAGAGTGATCGCGGTGAGTGTGAGTCACGATGACCTGAGTAATCGGCTTATCCAGCGCGCGTGCGGCCTGCAATAATGCCTGCAGGTGCTCTTGATCCTCCGGGCCGGGGTCAATAACGGTAAGGCTGTCCCTGCCAAACAAATAACTGTTGGTGCCTGGCCCGGTCATCATGCCCGGGTTGCGCGCCAGTACCCGCCAGGCGTGGTCGCCGATGGGGGTGAGCTGGCCGGGAATCAGTGATGCCATAATGACTCCTGGGAGTTTGGAAGCCGCATTGTGACGATTCATGTCAGATCATGCCAGCCCGGTCTTGCGTGCCTTATTCCGCTTCCGGGTAGGCCAGTTTTTCCACCACCCTCAGTTGCCAGCGATCCACCCGCGTTTTTTCCTCCGGGTGACGGCTGACAACCGCAAATTGATATTCACTGCCGCGGGGCAGATACATCTGCAGGGTAATGGGCTGCTGATAAATGACCTGACAATCATCCGCTGACCGGCAATGCAGCGCCTGTGCCTGCAGGGAGAGTGCGGCTATATCCTGCTTGCCTTCATTGCGAACCGTGCCGCTAAGCCGCACGCCGGATTCCGAGTCACGAATTTCCGAAAGGGCCAGTTCCACTCCCTTGGGTGGCAAATATACCTGATCATCCTTGCCGCCTTTCCAGACACCGATGGCCAGCACGATCAATCCGGCCAGCACCAGACTGGCGATCAGCAAAAACGGACGCCGGCCCCACTGCCAGCTCCCCCATAACAGGGCAGAGACCGCGATAACCACAGTTAATACAAGCAATAGGCGCATTTATCCTCCACAGATGCAGACCTGACCTATCCTGATTCATATAATCCCAGCAGGCATATGTAAAGGAGAAGGGCATGTTGATTGTTGTCTCGCCGGCAAAAACGCTGGATTACGAGAGTGAATTACCGGCACTGAAAGCCACGCAACCCCGCTTGCTTGACGATAGCGAGGTGCTGATTGAGCGTGCACGCCAGCTTTCGCCGGCAGATATCAGCAGCCTGATGGGTGTCAGTGACAAAATCGCCCATCTGAATGCAGAGCGTTTTTCCTTGTGGGCTCGCCCCTTCAACAAGAAAAATGCCCGCCCGGCGGCGTTTGCTTTCAAAGGCGATGTGTATACCGGCCTGGACATCGAATCGTTCACAGACAACCAGCTCAACGATGCCCAGTCGCGATTCCGCATGCTCTCCGGCTTGTATGGGGTGCTGCGCCCACTGGACCTGATGCAGCCTTATCGGCTGGAAATGGGCACACGACTGGATAACGTTCGCGGCAAGGATTTGTATGCCTTCTGGGGCAGCACCATTACCGACTTGCTGAACAAGGACATGAAGGCGGCCAAAACCGATACCCTGGTGAATCTGGCGTCCAACGAGTACTTCAAATCGGTGAAGAAGAAGGACGTTGCCGGCACCATCATTGAGCCCGTTTTTCAGGACGAAAAAAACGGCAAGTACAAGGTTATCAGTTTTTATGCCAAGAAGGCGCGCGGCCTGATGGCGGCCTGGATTATCAGAAAAGGATTGAAGGATCCGGGCAAGCTGAAACAATTTGATGTGGCGGGCTACCGCTATTGTCAGGCGGAATCCACAACATTGAAGCCGGTGTTTCGCAGGGCGCCTGACAGGCTTGGGCGATGACGCAGGCAGCGCCGGCGTCATCGTTTTCATGTGCTCAGTGCTTCTTGTTGTCTTCGAATTCACTCTTGGCGGCGAGAAAACCGGTTTTCAGACCATCCCAGGCGATTTCAAGCCCGGCTTTGATGTCATCCCAGGCGTCATCGCCATGGGATTCCAGCCGCTCCAGTTTTTCCTCGAACTCGCTGCGCCGGCCTTTCATTTCGTTGAGCTTTTCCCGGGCCTCATCGCGCCATTCATCACGCAAATCGTTCAGCCGTGCCGACAGCCGATCCAGCTGGTAGTCCCAATCCTCAAGCTGCTGACGGGCGCGGGCGGTAAAATCCTTTTTATCTGACATCATGGAGCCTCTCTAGTGTGAGTGTCATTGGTCATCGTCATTGTTGATCCAGGGCGACTGGAAGTCCTCCGGTTTGATCACCAGTACGTCCGCGTTAACGCGAGTAATCACGGACTCTGCCGTGGAGCCGAGCAGCAGCCGCTCTGGCAGGTTGCGGTGCACGGTACCCAGCACCAGCAGGTCTACGTCTTCCCTGTCGCAATAGCTGGCCAAGCTGTGGGCAATGGGGCCATTCAGGGTGATCAGCTGGCTTTTATCCAGCCCCTGGGCGGCCCCGAACTTAAAGAAATTATCGCGATGGAAGGCGCGCACTTTTTCCATGCTGCCGGTGTAGTCCGGAATAGCTTCGCCCGCTACCATAATCAGGCCTTCATCCATTTCATCGAGCACGTGGCAGGCGGTGAGCTCAGCACCAAGCAGAGCGGCCTGCTGACGCGCAGCTTCCAGCACCCGCACAGAGAGCCGGTCATCGGAGGCTTCCCCGGTGCCCGGATCCAGCGCGGCAAGAATGCGAGGGGAGGCATTCCACTCCCTGCTATGCACGCAAAGCACCGGGCAGGGCGCCTTGCGAATTAATTGCCAGTCCCTTGGGGTAAAGAGGTGGCGGCGAAGGGCACTGTCGTCGCTGGTATGTACCACCACCAGTGACGGAGTCAGCGCCAGTATGGCCTTGCGCAACCCATCCATGCTGTCTTTTTCCCAAAGAACACGGATCTCGCCTGCATCTTCACCCAGCAGTGCGGCGACGCGTTTGTGCCAGGCTTTACTGATCTGTTGCTGGGCCGCCTGCTGGCGTTCGGCATCCAGGCCAACGGCACGCACCATAGCGGAAGAATACGCATTGACGATGACTTGGAGCGGCGCCCCGGCCGCAGCCGCGATGCGCTGCGCTTTGTTCAGGGCGGGCTGGGCGGCCTTCAGATTACGGTCAAGAATCGCGACGACAGGTTTTGTCACTCTGTGAGCTCCAAAGCGGGATCGTGGTTCTGGCCGCACAGGCGGGCACGATCAAGAATTTCAATATCGCGGCCGGTAACGCGAAGCCATTGCTGTTGCTGGAAACGGGTAAAAATACGGCTTACGGTTTCCACGGCCATGCCGAGGTAATTGGCGATGTCGTAGCGGGACATGGGCAGGCGAAAACAATGATCGCTCAGCCCGCGGCGCTGGTGCCTGGCAGACAGTGACAGCAACAGGGAGGCTACACGGTCATCCGCACTTTTCTTGCCAAGCAGCATGTGCAACTCCCGATCCGCCCGAATTTCATTGCTCATCAAACGGAAGAAATGATGTTGCAGAGAGGGAATCTGCTGGGACAGCGTTTCGAGTTGCGAGAAGGGAATCTCGCACACCGTGGCGGTCTCCAGGGCTTTGGCATTGGAAACATGGTGCGCGGTACTGATGCCATCCATGCCCAGTACCTCGCCGGGCAGGTAAAACCCGGTGACCTGTTCCTCTCCGTCATCGCTGACCACATAGGTTTTCAGGGCGCCAGAGCGCACGGCATATACAGAATCAAATCCGTCGGTGGCGCGAAACAGGTGCTCGCCGCGTTTCAGTGGGCGGCCTCGGTGGATAATACGGTCCAGCTGGTCCAGTTGTGCCGGGGCCACTGCCAGGGGCAGGCAAATGGGGCTGAGGCTGCAGTCGTTGCAGGAAACATGATGAGACACGGTCAGACTCCGGTTGATCGCTGCGTAAAGCGTCACTCTTAGAGTATAGAGTGAAAATAGTAGAATAAAGGTCAAATAATCCGGCTAAACCGGGTTTGCTGCTGTTTCCGGGTGTAGCGGTCAAAGGGCATCACCAGAGCCCGGCTAACCAGGCGACCGCTGTCGGTGATATGCAGCCGATCCTTTTCCATGGCCACTAATCCCTGCGCCTCAAATGCCACCCATTCAGACAGGGCATCCGCAAAATAATCCGGGAAATCAATCCCCCAGGTTTCGCTGAATACGGACATGTCCACGGACAGGTCGCACAGTAACTGAATAATCAGCGCCCGACGGATCTGGTCGTCGCGATTGAGAATGAAGCCTTTTTCAATCGGCAGACGGCGCTGCGACAAGTCGCGGCCCCAGCCATCCAGCGTCTTGTGGTTCTGGACATATAAATTGCCGAGCTGGCTGATCGCACTCACGCCGAGCCCCAAAAGGTCTGCGTCGCCATGCAGGGTGTAGCCCTGGAAATTGCGATGCAGCAGGCCGTTTTTCTGTGCCACGGACAGGCTGTCGTTTTCCAGCGCAAAATGGTCCATGCCGATATATCGGTAGCCTTGCTCCTGAAGCATTTTTCCGGCACGGGTCAGCATGCCGAGCTTCTCTTCCGGGCCGGGCAGGGCTTGCTCCTGGATCTGACGCTGAACCTTGAACCGTGAAGGCAGGTGGGCATAGTTGTACAAGGAGATACGATCTGGCCGAAGTGGCAGCAGCCGCTCCAGCGTGCGTGCCAGACTCGATTCAGACTGCCAGGGCAGGCCGTAAATCAGATCGGTATTGATAGAGCGAAAACCAAAGTCACGGCTCCATGCCATGGTATCGCGGATCAGCTCATAGGGCTGGACACGATTGACCGCTTTCTGCACACGCGGATCCAGATCCTGCACACCCAGGCTGACGCGATTAAAACCGAGCCCACGCAGCAATCCCAGCCGGGATTGATCCACGGTGCGCGGATCGATCTCTATGGCATAGTCACTGCGTTCGTCATCGCGCAAATTGAAGTGGCGAGCCAGGTCGTATACCAGCTCGGTGAGCTGTCCGTCATCGAGAAAGGTGGGGGTTCCGCCGCCCCAGTGCATCTGTGTCACCGGCCGTCGCTTGTCGACTCGCGTGGCCTTGCGTTTGATTTCGCGTTTCAACAGTTGCAGATACTCCGCCCCTCGCGCCTTGTTGGCAGTGACAATGCGATTGCAGGCACAGTAATAGCAGACGCTGTCACAGAAAGGGATGTGCATGTATAGCGACAAAGGCCGGCGAGCCACATTGCCTTCATCCAGTGCCAGCCAGAAGTCTTCTTCACTGATGTCGTCGTGAAAACTGGTGGCCGGCGGATACGATGTGTAGCGCGGGCCGGGGCCGCCGTACTGCCGAATGAGTGATGTATTCCAGCGAATCATGGACGCCTCCTGCGGCCGCACATCAGTGTGAGGCTGATTATCCTCCTGCCGGCGCGGCGCTATTTGATCCAGATCAAGGGTGGGCGTGATGCTGGTGCGTATTGTGCCTTTGTACATCATGTTCGGCGGCAGAATGAGAGGGCATGGCGTGTGCACCATGGCTATGCTGCATCATGCTCATGGCTTGCCAGAAGAACACCAGCGCGAGACACAAGGTGAGGACGCCGGCCAGAACGGGCCAGGCGCCGCGGCGAAAACGCTGTAGTTGCGACGCCAGCACCCCGGTGGTTGCGACTGGCACCACCGTAATGACACCAAAGCAGAGCATAACCAACGCCCCCGCCAGGGCCGAACCTGCAGTGGCCGCTAGTGCCAAGGCGGTATAGATCAGTCCGCAGGGCAGAAACCCCCACAGCGCCCCCAGCCCCAGGGCTTTTGCCGGGTGGTCAACGGGCATCAACTTGCGGGTAACCGGTTGCAGTCGCCGCCACAGACGCTGACCAATTCTCTCCACGCGCTGAAGCAGTCCACCGCGGCCGAGCAGGTACGTGCTGAGCAACAACATCAACAGGCCGGACAGTATCAGCCCAACCGCCATGGAGGGGCCGGGAAGTTGTGCCAGGAAGGTGCCGCCAAGCAGGCCCGCCAATGCACCCAGGGCGCAGTAGGTGCCGACGCGGCCCAGCCCGAATAACAGCTGCCACCCCCACAGGGCCACCCCCTGACGCCGGGCTTCCGGGATGGAAAAGGTCAGCGCGCTGCTGATGCCTCCGCACATGCCAATGCAATGGACGGAGCCGGCACTGGCGATCAGGGCGGCACTGGCAATCAGGGAGGCAAGGGCTTCAATGGTCATCGCGAGGGCTCGATGGTGAATCCTGGGTGCTATCTGTTTTATCTGAACTGTCAGCGTGGTGCGGTTCTTTTGGCGCCTGTGTTCTAGCCTGCTTGCGCTGCTCCCTGTCTTCGAACACAACTCGCCAGGCCGCGTTATCCAGATCATCAAATTGATCCTTGCGCAGCGCCCAGAAGAGGGCAGCAATGGCTCCAGCCAGGAACAACAAGGCTAGCGGTATCAGCAGGAAGACAATTTCCATCGAGTCACCCGGGTGGCGTTGAATGTGACCAGAAGCGAGCTGGCTGACATGCCCAGCGCTGCGGCCCAGGGCGGCAGCAAACCACTGACAGCAAACGGGACGGCAAGGATATTGTAAAGCAATGCCCAGGCCAGATTTTGCCGGATGGTGCGCTGACAAAGCCGGGAAAGGCGAGGTAGGGCAGGAACCGCGTTGAGCGTGTCATGAAGTAGGAACAGTCCAGCCGCCCGCTGGGCCAGACTGGTCGCATTTCCAGTCGCAACGGAGACCGAGGCGGCGACCATGGCCTGGGCATCATTGATGCCGTCACCGATCATCATTTGCGGCGCACTGCTTTCCAGTTGCTCGAGCCATGCGGCTTTATCAGCAGGCTTTTGCTGGTAGCGCCGCTCACGGATTTCCAGCTGATCGGCGACTGCGTTCACCGCCTGGGCATTGTCACCACTGGCCAGTCGCGAGGTGATACCAAGGCCTGTCAGGGCTTTCACCACGGCGCTTGCCTCTGTGCGAACTGGGTCCTGCAGCCATACGTAAAGCCGTACTTCATTATCGCAAAGCAGCTGCAGGCAGGTTGTGCCGGGGCGCGCCTGATCCGGCGCACCGGTGATACGCCATGTATTACCCAGCAGCATGCCAGTGACTCCCGTATGGTCGGCATGAAGCGCCGTGACACCGGGGTGGCGGGAATATTGCTGAAAGGGCTTTGCCAGCGGGTGCGGATTATTCCACTCCAGTGCGGCGGCAATCGCCAACAGATCCTGCTCCGGCGTCGTGCTGTTGGCTGCCTTTGTATCGACAATACGAAACTGGCCAGCGGTGAGCGTGCCGGTTTTATCAAACAGCACACCTTTCACCGCGGTGCAGCGCAGAAGCTGCCGGGGTGAGGCAACCAGGATGCCTTCGCGCAATGCGGTGCCCAGTGTCGATGACAGGGTCAGGGGGACAGCAAGAGCCAGCGCGCAAGGGCAGGTCACCACCAGTACTGCCAGGGTATGTTCAAACGCCAGGGCAGCGCCGGCGGGCCAGTGCCAGATAAAGGTCGTTGCGGCCAGCAACAGAATGCCGCCGGTAAACAGCGGCGCGATGCGCTGCCAGTCCCTGACCACTTCCACGCGTTCGTGCTGGGCGTGCTCCACCTGCTCAGCGATTTTTGCCACCAGGCTGGAGGATGCAGGCCCCGAGGCTTCCAGCACGATATTGCCTTCCACCAGTCGGCTGCCGGCATGGACCGGATCATTAATGCCATGGCTTACCGGCAAAGGCTCGCCATTCAGTGCCGATTCGTCGAAAGCACCGCGGCCTTCGATAAGGATCCCATCCACCGGAATAATGTCACCCTGTATTAGCTGCAGGCGATCTCCTTTGGCCACCTGGCGGGCGCTGATCCAGTGCGCTATCTGCTGCCCATCAAGGCGGCGTACGGCCTGGGGCAGGGTATCGCTGACTCGCCGGTAAGCTTGCTGGATCGTCATGCGCTGACGCTGCTCCAACCAGCGACTGGCCAGCAAGAAGAACACAAACATGGCAGCGGAATCGAAATAGACGTGCCTGCCTCCGGTGGCCATCATCACCAGGCTGCCGGCCCAGGCCAGCAGCAGTGCCAGTGCGATGGGCGCATCCATGGTCAGGCGTGCCTGCTTGAGGCCGCGCCAGGCTCCCTGGAAAAACGGCAAACCGGAGTAGAACACCACCGGCGTGGCCACGGCGAAACTGGCCAGCCGGAACACCCATTCGTAAAGCGCGTCTTTGCCGTCGAACACGCCGATATACAGGGCGGTGGAGTACATCATGGCCTGCATGGCGCCCAGCCCGGCCAGTGCCAACCGGCCCAGCAATTGCTTATGCGCACGTTGTTCGTCGGTCCGGGCGCGAGGGTCGCCGGGCAGAGTCACCGTGTAGCCCAGTGCCTGAATCCGTTGTACGGTCTGGCTGGCCTCAGCTTGGCCGCTGTAGTCCACGGTCAGTGTCATGCTGGCCAGGTTGACGCTGCTGCGCCGCACGCCGGGCTGTTGGCTCACCGTTTTTTCGATCAACCAGCTGCAGGCGGCACAGGTTAGCCCACCCAGCTGCAGTTTCAGGCGTTGGCCATCAGCAAGGCTGGTGAGGTGCGGGGCGATCAATTCCGGCACAGAAAAAAGCGCGCAATCCAGCGCTTGGCGCTGATCGTCAGGCTGTGGCGCGGCATCCTGGCGCATCTGGTAGTAGTCATCCAGGCCCAAGCCATAAATGGTTTCTATGGCGGCGGCGCATCCCGGGCAGCAGGCATCACGGGGGCCGTCAGGCGTTTGCGCGGGGAAGGCGCCGGCGGGAGCCGGGTTACTGCAATGCCAGCAGGCAGAAGTCATGGTGTGGCGGTTTTCCCCAGGATCAGGTTGTCGCCTTGCGCCATGACAGTCTGATGCAGGCGCCAGTGATCGCCGGAGGCGGTCACCGTGGCGGCACGGCGACCATCATGGGGCAGGGTGCCGTCGCTGCGGTACAGGGCGCCTTCAATATGTTCCAGGGCAAGGGTGACATCCCGTTCCGGGAGCGTCGGGTGGCGCAGGGAGACGTTCAGGGTGTCGGGCATGGGAATGCCCGCCTCGCTGCTAAGGCGCGCCTGAATGCCAGCGCCCACCTGGCCCAGTTCAAGGCGAATACCCAGGCGCGCCGCAAGACGCTCCTGCTCCACGGAGCGGTTGATGGCTCGCCCCTCCTTGTACCATTCGTCTACCACGGGCGTGTCGGCATTAACGATGGCGATATACAGCAGCGTTAGGCCGCCGACTACCGATGTGGCGGGCAGCAGGATTGCCAGCCATAAAAAAGGGTAGCGGTACCAGGGAAGCTCATCGCCCTGGGGCAATGAATCGGGATTCATGGCGTTTCTCCAGGTCAGGATCATCCAGTGCCGTTACCGTAAACCAGATCGGCGCGGATTCCATTTCCACCTCATAAGGGTCATAGCTCACTGTCACCGGCAAAGACAGTTTCTTGCCGCCGTCGAGGGTGAATTCAGTGCGGTTCTTCATGCGCAGGCCATCCGGACCTTTCATGGTGAGCACATACCGGTGGCTGTGCTGGCCCTTGTTCTGAATTTCCAGCCGATAGATGTTTTCCACTTCGCCACTGCTGGCGGTGCGGTAGAGCTGATTCCGGTCTCGAATCACATCGACCTGCAGTGGCACACGGCTGTACAAGGTGCCCATAAACAGGCTGCCCATGATGATGAGGATGGCGCCATAGCCGATGAGTCGGGGGCGCAGAATGCGAGTCTTAAAGCCTTCCAGGGCGTTTTCGGTGGTGTAGCGAATCAGCCCGGGTGGCTTGCCGATATGATCCATGACGTCGTCACAGGCGTCCACGCAGGCCGCGCAGGTAATGCATTCATACTGCAGCCCATCACGAATATCGATGCCAGTGGGGCAGACCTGAACACACATGCCGCAGTCGATGCAGTCGCCTTTTTCCACTACCGTATCTTCCTGCTGGCGTTTTTTGGCACCACGGCCACGGGGTTCGCCGCGTTGTTCGTCGTAAGACACGATCAGCGTGTCGCGGTCGAACATGACGCTCTGGAAACGGGCGTAGGGGCACATGTAGAGACATACCTGTTCGCGCATGAACCCGGCGTTGCCGTAGGTCGCCACTGTGAAGAAGCCCACCCAGAAGAGCTCCCAGCCACCCCAGCTGAAGCTGAGCAAGCGGGTGGTCAAATCCGTAATCGGGGAAAAGTAACCGACAAAGGTAATGCCGGTAAGCAAGGCAAGCATCAGCCAGAGCACATGCTTGCTGCCACGGCGCATGATCTTGGTTGCCGTCCAGGGGGCACTGTCCATCTTTATACGGCTGTGGCGATCACCTTCACACCAGAACTCGATCCACTGAAAGAAGCGGGTCCAGGTGGTCTGCGGGCAGACGTAGCCACAATAGACGCGGCCCGCCAGCACGGTAACAAAGAACAGGGCAAATGCGGCCAGGATCAGGATCCAGGACAGCAACAGAAAGTCCTGGGGCCAGAAGCTGGCACCAAAAATACGGAACTGACGCCCCGGCAAATCAAACAGAACCGCCTGCTGGCCGTCCCAGCGCACCCAGGGCAGGATCATGTAAAGGCCCATGGTCGCCAGAATGGTGACGTCGCGGATAAACTGGAAACGTCCGGAAACGGATTTAACCTGAATGCGCTCGCGCTTGCTGTACAAGCTCACGCTGCCGCCATCGGTGGCATCCGTGACCTTGATGCGCTTGGGGTCCGACATACTACTCTCCGCTAACACCTTTGCGCCGCCGGCATCCCTTCACTGCTACGAATGATGGGCGGTGGCACCTTGCCTGTAGAAACCAGGGCTGCCCCGCGGATTACTCCGCGGTGTCAGCGTTCCGGGACAGGCTGTACACATAGGCTGCGATTACATGAATGCGCTCTTTGCTGAGCAGGTTTTCATGGGCCGGCATGTGGCCCGCGCGGCCGTGGCGAATGGTGTATTCGATATCTTCCACGCGGGGGCCGTAAAGCCAGGTGGTATCGGTCAGATCCGGCGCCCCCATCATGATATTCCCCTTGGCGTCCTGCCCGTGGCAGGCAGCGCACATGGCGAACTTGGGTTTGGCCCGCTCAATCGCTGCGGCCTTCTGGCTGTCCTTGACCCGGCCTGGTCGGCTCAGGCTTTGCACATACAGCGCCATGTCCCGTACTGCTTCATCGGTGTTGCCGATGGCTGCGGCCATGGGGGGCATGGCTGCCTTGCGCCCTTTGGTGATGGAGGTGACGATCTGATCCGGCTCGCCACCGTACAGCCAGTCGTCATCGGTCAGGTTGGGGTAGCCCTTGGCGCCACGGGCATCGGAGCCATGGCAAATGGCGCAGTTGTTCGCGAACAGGCGACCCCCTACTGCCAGCGCTTCCGGGTATTCCACCAGCTCCTCGATGGCGACTTGCCCATATTGCTCGAACAGCGGGCCAGTGCTTTTTTCCATCACGGCCACTTCTTTCTGATACTGGTTATCGCTGGTCCAGCCCAGCACCCCGTCGAACTTCCCGAAGCCGGGGTACAGCACCAGATACACGGCAGAGAAAATCAGCGTGCCGATAAACAGGAACAGCCACCAGCGGGGCAGGGGAGCGTTGCGCTCCTGAATGCCGTCGAAGCTGTGGCCCGTGGTCTCCTTGGCGGCTTCCTCTGCAGAAATCTGGTTATTCCACAGCAGCAGGCCGCCGCAACCCAGCAGGTTGATAACGACGATGACGATAATGAACCAACTCCAGAAGTCACTCATTGCTCGTCCCCCTTATCAAGGTTCCCGGCTGTTCGCTCGTCCGCATCCAGCGCGATATAGCCGAGCTTTTCGTAATCTTTTTTGCGACTGGGGCGATACACCCACGCCGCCATGGCAACAAATGCCAGGAAGAACACCAGGGTAAACAGGGCGTGATAGCTCATTGCACAGCCTCCTTGCGTTCCTGACCCAGCGACAGCAGGTAGGCCACCAGTGCATCTTCTTCCGTGGCGTTAGCCCACTCGCCGTTGACCTTGCTCATCTGCTCGGCGATGTCTTCATCGGTATAGGGAACACCAAAGGCATTCTTGAATACCGACAATTTGCGCTCGGTCAGATCCCAATCCACCGGGGTTTCCTGCAGCCAGGGGTAAGCCGGCATGTTGGATTCGGGCACCACCTGGCGTGGATCGCGCAGGTGCTCGCGGTGCCATTGCTCGGTGATGGGTCGCAGGCCCACCCGGGCCAGATCTGGCCCGGTGCGCTTGGAGCCCCACAGGAAGGGATGCTCCCACACATCTTCACCGGCCACGGAATAGGCCCCGAAGCGTTCGGTTTCAGCGCGCAGCGGCCGCACCATCTGGGTATGGCAGACATGGCAGCCTTCGCGGATGTAAATATCCCGGCCTTCCATCTCCAGGGCGGTGTAGGGCTCCAGGGTTTCCAGCGGCTCGGTGGTCGCTTTCTGCCAGAACAGCGGCACGATCTCTGCGAGCCCCCCGAAACTGACGGCGATCAGTGTCAGCACAATCATGAGGCCGACATTCTTTTCTACTACTTCATGAGCGTTAGACATGTCGTTCTCCTCAGTCAGCCTGCTGCACGTTGTCTTCACCGCGGCAGTCGCGTTCGGCACGGACGGTTTTATAGACATTGACGGCCATCAGGATCATGCCGCTGAGGAAGATGATCCCGCCCAGCAAACGAATGATGTAGAACGGATGCCGCTCGACCAGCTCCTGCACGAAGTTGTAGGTGAGGGTGCCGTCGGTGTTCACCGCGCGCCACATGAGCCCCTGCATAATGCCGGACACCCACATGGAGGCGATGTAGAGAACCGTACCAATGGTGCTGAGCCAGAAGTGGGTGTTGATCCAGGAGATGGAGTACATTTGTTTGCGCTCGAACAGGCGCGGCACCATCACATAGGTGGCCCCGATGGTGATCATGGCAACCCAGCCCAGGGCGCCGGCGTGTACGTGGCCGATGGTCCAGTCGGTGTTATGGCTGAGCGCATTCACTGTCTTGATGGCCATCATCGGGCCTTCGAACGTGCTCATGCCGTAGAAGGACAGCGCCACAATCATAAAGCGGATGATCGGGTCGGTGCGCAGCTTATGCCAGGCCCCGGAAAGGGTCATCATGCCGTTGATCATGCCGCCCCAGCTGGGCGCCAGCAGCACGATGGAGAACACCATGCCCAGGGATTGAGCCCAGTCGGGCAGGGAGGAGTAGTGCAGGTGGTGCGGCCCGGCCCACATGTAAACCGCGATCAGGGCCCAGAAATGCACAATGGAAAGGCGGTAGGAATACACCGGCCGTTGGGCCTGAACGGGCACGTAGTAGTACATCATGCCCAGGAAGCCGGCAGTCAGGAAAAAGCCCACCGCGTTATGGCCGTACCACCACTGCACCATGGCATCGATGGCGCCGCTATAGGCGGAGTAGGACTTCATCAGGGAAACCGGTACTGCCAGGTTGTTCACCACATGCAGCAACGCGATGGCAATGATAAAGGCACCGTAGAACCAGTTGGCCACATAAATGTGCGAGGTCCTGCGCTTGGCGATGGTGGCAAAGAATACGGCCGCATAGGCCAGCCAGACCAGCGTGATCAGGATGTCGATGGGCCATTCCAACTCGGCGTATTCCTTGGTGGAGGTAAAGCCCAGGGGGAGCGTAATGGCAGCGGCGACAATCACCACCTGCCAGCCCCAGAAGCTGAATGCCGCCAGTTTGGGAAATGCCAGGACCGCGCTACAGGTGCGCTGGACCACATAGTAGGAGGTGCCCATGAGGGCTGAGCCGCCGAAGGCAAAAATGACCGCATTGGTGTGTAGGGGGCGCAAACGCCCGAAGCTTAACCAGGGGATATTGAAGTTCAGGGCAGGCCAGGCGAGTTGGGCGGCGATAAACACCCCCACCGCCATACCCACGATCCCCCAAACCACAGACATAACTGTGAATTGCCGAACAACCTTGTAGTTGTAATCTGGCGAAGCAACAGCATTTTCCATGTGCGTTTCCTTCCGATTTTTGTGCGAGCTGACTGTAACAGGCACAAACGCGGTCCTTTTTGATGCAGATCAAGTGGCGCTGTCGGTTGCTCACGCCTTGATCGGCAAGCCTGGGCGTCCGCACCCCAATTGCGGGCAATAGCCGCAAATGCTGTACGGGAATATCGCTATACTATTTCGGACTAAGTGAAATAGCGATAGCGATACGGCACATCCAGGCAGGACATTTTGCCCCACCCCTTTTGCGTCCAAATGCACACTCTCTTTGTGGGCAATTTAGGGGGTGAGGTCAACGGAAAGCGGGGATATTTTTGAATCTACGCAGAAGAATTGCGGGACAGGCCAAAAATCAGCGCCGTCAGGCAAGCCAGGAAAGTAACAGTGACGATGGCGGTGCCGAGCAAGCCGAACAGCACGATGGCACCAACCCCGCGATATAACTCCGTCCCTTCACCGGGGATCAGCACCAACGGGGCAAGGCCGCAAACCGTGGTGATGGTGGTCATGGCAATGGGCCTCAGTCTCGATGCCACCGCATCGCTGACCGCCTGCGCAGCAATGCTGCCGGCACGCATGTTCAGGGTGGCTTCGTGAACAATCAGGATAGGGTTGTTCACCACCGTGCCCATCAGAATCAGGAAGCCCAACATGGTAATCATGTCGAAAGGCTGACTGATACCAGCGGCATTTATCAGCGCGAGGCCCAGCAAACCGCTGGCAATGCCCAGTGGGATGGTGGTCATGATCAGCAGTGGGTAGCCCCAGTGTTTGAAAATGGCGACCAGCAGCAAATACACCAGCAGCAGGGCGACCACATAGTTACCGCTGAGCGATTGTTGTGTTGCCTGCAGCTGGTCGCTGGCGCCGGACAGGCTAATGCTGATGGTGTCCGGAATGGCCCCGTTGTCACGCAGCCGCTGGACCATGGTGCGCACCAGGGCCACGCCGCTTTCCAACGGCACTGACCGGGGCGGAATGATATTCAGCGTCACCGTGCGGCGGCCATTAACCCGGCGAACCACACTGGTATCCACGGTTTCCTGAAGGTCAGCCAGAGACGATAGCGGCACAGTGGCGCCAATAGGGGTATGTACCGGCAGGCCGGGCAAGGTGGTCAGAGACGGCGAGCTGCCAGTACGGTCGCTATAGGCGTAGATATCCACCTTGTCGTCACCAAGGAAGAATTCATCCAGGAAGGCGCCATCGGTGAGCGCCGCCACGGTATAGCCCAAATCACGGGTGGAGAAACGCACCTCCGCCGCGCGGCTCCAGATGGGGCGGACTTCAATCAGTGGCTGGGCCAGCGACAGACTGGCGGGCTGGGACTGGATGCGCGGATTGTCGAAGACAGTTTTCGCTTCCCGATACAGCGTTCTGGCCACATCATAAATCTCAGCCAGATCCTTGCCCGCCACATCCAGCGTCACGCTGCGGGTGCCGCCATCGTTGCTGGAAATGATCGAGCCGCGTGCCGCGAAGGCACGCATACCCGGGTATTGCCGGTAAACTTGGGTAATCCCGTCCATCATCGGTTCCATATGGGCCGGGTCCATGGGTTCAGCGATGATGCGCAGGTTCTCGGCGCTGACGCCCAGGTTCATGTACTTGAGTGGCGGCATGGACAGTTCGCCGCGGTCATAGGCCTGCGGGTCCTGGCCTACCAACGGCAACAGTTCTGCTTCCACTTCGTCAGCAATCGCGGCCATGGTCTCCAGATTGTAGCCGGGCGGGGCGTTCATGCTGGCAAAGGTCTTGGGCTCTTCACCCTCGGGCAGATATTCCGCTGGCGGGGTCAGGAACACCACAATGGCGGTGGCAATTGCCAGCGTAATGCCCAGGGTGGCAAGTTGGCGCGGGCGGGTGGCTAATAACTGTGTGGCCCAGCGATTGATCGCTCGCATCCACCGGCTGTGTTCACCGTCATGATCCATCACGGCGGAGAAATCCAGCCGGGCGGAGAGGGTGGGGATCACCGTCATTGCCACCAGCATGGAGACCAGAATCGAAGCGGAAACGGCAATGGCAATATCGGAGTACAGTTGCCCGGCTTCTTCCTGAATAAACACCACCGGAAGAAATACCAGCACCGTGGTCATGGTGGAGGCAAACACCGCCGGCCACACTTTCTGGATACCGCTCACCGCTGAGCGGATTCGATCAAGCCCTTTGCGCCGCTCCATTTCGATGCTTTCCAGCACTACAATCGAGTTATCCAGGGTCATGCCGATAGCGAAAGCAATGCCCGCCATGGAGATGACATTGATGGTTCGTCCGGCCAGCAACAGCCCCAGGAAAGCAGCGATGGTACAGATGGGAATACCAATCACGCCTACCGCAGTAATGCGTACCGAGCGCAGAAACAAAAACATGACCAGGGTGGCGAAGAGGGCGCCGATGCCGAGATTGATCCACACGTTGGCCACCGAGGCCTCCACGTAACGCACGTCGTCGGACATTAGCGACATGTCCATGCCGGCCGGTTCCAGCACCTCCTTTTTAATCAGGTCGACCTGCTCCAGCATTCCCTGCTTGATGTCGATTACGTTGGAGCCGGTTTCCCGGCGGACTGCCAGCATGATCACCGGATTGCCGTTAAAGCGGGATATCTGCCGCACGGGGAAGTGATCCATGACCACGGTGGCCACATCCTGCAAGCGCACCAGTGAGTCACCCTGGCGCTGCAAAATCAAATCGTTGAGATCATCCAGATTTTCGAAACGGCCCACGGTGCGAAGCAGGTAGCGCCGCTTTCCACTATCTACTTCACCGCCGGAAATATCCTGATTGCGTTCGCGAAGGGCATCGCGCACATCCACTACGGTCAGCCCGAACTGGGCCAAAGCCTGGGCATCGAGCAGCACCTGAATCTGCCGTTCAGCACCGCCACGCATTTCCACCATGGAAACGCCTTGCACGCTTTCCATGCGCGGGCGAACTTCATCGTCAATAAAGTCACGCATCATGTCCATGTCCAGGCCGCGGGGGTTGCCGGCCTGCGGGTAGACACTGAAATACATGAAGGAATTGCTGGAGAACGAAGAGGAGAGAATTTGTGGTTGGTCCACCGTATCCGGGTAGGCGGGGACCTGGCTGAGCGCGTTGTTCACCCGGATCAACGCATCGGTAATATCCACGCCAAAGGGGAATTCCAGCTCGATCTCCGCTTCGCCGCTGTAGGCGGTAGCGGTGAGGCGACGCAGATTGGGTAGATTGCGCAGGTATTCTTCCTGCTCAATCAAAATTTCCTTTTCCACATCTTGGGGCGTGGCGCCGGACCAGCGTGTTAGCACGCTGATGGTGCGCACTTCCAGATCCGGGATCATCTGCACAGGAATACGCAGCGCGGCAAGCACGCCGAGCAGGGTGATGATCAGCACGATCACCGTCATCAGGGTGCCGTTACGAACAATCCGTTCAAACATCAGCGGGTCACCTGAACACGATCACCGTCTCGCAACCCTTCGTTTCCACGGATTACCACCTGATCGCCCTTGCTGAGGCCTTCCAAAACGATTACCGGATCGGATTGCCCCGATCGCACCTTGATGGCGCGCCGCTGGGCGACTGCCTTATCGTCATCCGTGACCACAACCCACACCGACACATTACCCTGAACATCGCGGAGCAGGGCATCGCGGGGCACCACCGGCTCCGCATTCGGGGCCTGAATGGCCAGGTTGCCGAATACGGCCATGCCCGGGGTTAGATCTTTCGAATTCAGGCTTGCCCGCAGGGTGAATGTTCGGGCGGCCGGGTCATTCACCGGCACAATAGCCGTTATCTTCGCGGCCATGGTCCGTTCGCCGGCTGCCTGGGTTTGGGTGCCTGCCTTTTCCTGACGAATCGTAAGCGGGGTGCCTGTATTGATCTGGGAGTAATAACGCTGAGGCACCGCGAAATCTGCATGCAGAGAACCTGTACCCACCAACTCAAGCACTGGCGTACCGGGCACCACCCATTCGCCCACCTCGGTCAGCTTGGCGCTGATAACCCCCGGAAACGGCGCTTTCAGAGTGTGGCGCTGAAGCAACGCTTGCTGGCGGCCCACCTCGGCCTGACTGGCCGCCAGAGCCGCCTTGCTGGCCTCCACCTGGGATTC
>NZ_LWEZ01001183.1:0-2658 GCF_001634945.1 Alcanivorax sp. HI0044 | reverse complement strand
GGACACCAAACCACGCCCGAGCATGTCGCGGCGGCTGATGGGTTTGCCGTGGCCCAGATTTAATAGCGGGGCGTCGGGGTGCAAGGCCTGTGGTTTTTTCATCATTCTTTTCATGGTCGTGCCCCTTATTGAAACAGCATGGTGGCGCTGCCCAGCATGGCCGCGCAGGCCGCCTTGGTGGCGGTGGCGGTGCGCTCCACGCAGTCACTGCTGCATTGGGTCAGGTTGGTATTGAACAGCAGGTTTTCCAGCTCGCTTTCAACCCCGTTGCGGTCTGGCTGGCTGGCCTGGCCATTACCGACCATGCGTTCAAACAACGGTGAAATGACCCAGTCTTTCCAGTTCTGCTGGCTGAGGGTGTCGGCGCCCAGGTTGTAATTCATGCCTATGAACAGAGGCTGAATGCTGGTGTCATTGCTGATTTCTGCTTCTACCAACGCGTTGCAGTACTCAATGGCGAGCTGGGCAATCCCCACTTGATGCGCCGTGAGGAAGGCTTCGATATTTTCCTCGCTGGGCAATTGGGCGCGCAGGCGTCGGTAGGTGTCCGGCACCTCGCCGTAGCCTTCCGGCACCCCGGTGAGCTGGCTCATGGTGGCGTTGATTTCGGCAAAGTTGCGCAGGCCGGGCAGGGGCTGTTCGCCGTACTGGTTGGGTGTCAGCGGCAGGGGCTGCGGGTCGGTGTGCACATTGGTGTGGCTGCCCAGGCGTTCGAAGGTGAGGAAGAACTCGTCGTTTTCCTGGCCTTGCTCCACGGGTAGCAGGGTGCCCAGGCGGGACAGGGTTTCGCCCTGTTCGCTGTAGCCTTCACCGCCAATCAGGGTGTCCACCGTGGCAAAGGACTGGGCCACGTCGGGGACGCGACCGTTGATGCCCAGGCGCAGGCCTTGCAATGCCACTTCCGATTCGACGATATCCTGTTCCAGGTTGATGAAATAGGGCGCGGCGAACAGGTAGCTGTAGTTATCGAAGCGGGACACTTCGAACACCAGGTAGGCGCCGGGCTGATTGATCAGGTGGCCGATGTAGAAAGGCAGGAAGTAGCGCTCGCCCACCCCGGCGGCAAAATTGGTGCGGATCTGTTCGCCAGTGAGCGCCCGGCTGTGAAGGGCGGCAAACCGGATTACCCCTTCCCAGGGGCGGTCGTTGGAGGCTTCGTTGCCGAGTACCAGGGCAAAGGTGTCATCCCAGGTGTTGAGCAGGCTCGGGGTAACCGGGTCGGTGGCGCCATTGCGTTCACCATTGATGTAGAGCTGGCGGCCGTTAACCGGGTCAAAGGTGATGGCGACATGCTGCAGGCTTGCCTGAAGCGGGTCATCGGCGGTGGCCAGTACCGGCTCACCGTTGCTGTCGGTGGCTTCGCCGATGCGCTGGTAGGCCAGGTAGTTGCTGCCGCTTTGGGCCAGGGTCAGGTTACGGGCCATGGTGCCGGCGGAGTAGCTGATGATGTGGGCATTGTCCTGCCCGGTGCTGGCGGGAACCAGCCAGGCTTCCAGGGTCAGTTCGCCGGTGGCGGCAATCAGGTCGGTGAGTTTTTTGCTGGTCTGGGTGCTGCCCTGGGCTTTGCCGCCGTTGAGGCGAATGCCCCAGCCGCCTTCCCAGGCCACATCGCCGCTGAATTGCAGGTGAATGGGGGGCTCCACGCCGGAGGAATCGTAGGCCGTCAGGCCTTCGCCGGTTTTGAACTCATAACGGGCGACCACGTTGCTTTCGTAGCGTCCGCCCCCAGCGGCCAGGGTGCCGTCATCCACGGTGAGTGCCTTGCTCAGCACCAGATCGCCATCCGGTGCGGTGGCGGTAATGTTGTTGGCCATGGCGCGAATGGCGTCTTCCATGGCGTCGGCATCGTTGCTGCAGCTGTCGCTCCAGCAGTTGTGGTTGTCTTCGCGCAGGCGCTCTACCAAGCGGCTGAGTTCAGGCTGGTTCAGGTCAATCTTGCTTTGCGCGGCACTGTAGGCTTCGTCCACATCATCGGCGGCCAGGTAGGGCGCCTGCGGGGTGGCGGCATCGCTGCGGTGGCATTCGCTGCAATGCGGCTCCAGTAGCGGGTAGACAGTGGTTTCGAACAGCCCGCTGTCCACCGGGAAGTTTTTGCTGTCACCGGGATCGTACAGGGGCGGTGGGTCCAGCTCGGTGGTGCCGCCACCCAGGCCCAGGGTTTCTCCGGCCCAGGCGCTGATCCAGGTGCTGATCTGGTCGGCACAGACCTGCGGGTCCGCTTCCCAGCAGTTATGGCCACCGGCTACTTTCTGCACCATGCGCGATGTCGCGGGCTGGTTCAGGTTGATCAGCGGGTTTGCCGCCGCATAGGCGGCGTTGATATCACCGGTTTGCACAAAGGCAGGTTGCTGGTTGCGGTGGCAGGCACCGCAACGCTGTTCACTGACCAGGTTGTTCCAGATGTATATCTTGAAGGCGGAGGTGTCTGCGTTGCGCGGGGCGGTGCCGACACACAACCGAACGTGGATACCGGCACTGGCGATAGTGGCGTGAATTACACCGGCCCCGCCCCGCGCAACGCAGACACCTCCGCCTTCAAGATATACATCTGGAACAACCTGGTCAGTGAACAGCGTTGCGGTGCCTGCCACCGCAACCAGCAACCTGCCTTTGTGCAAACCGGTGATATCAACGCCGCCTATGCGGCGGCAAACCCGC
>NZ_LWEZ01001182.1:0-7226 GCF_001634945.1 Alcanivorax sp. HI0044 | reverse complement strand
ATTCCAGCAGCAGGAATTCGTGTTGCTGGCGGTGCACTTCCATGTGGGTGAGGCCGAGATAGCGGCCCACGCCGTGTTCCAGATGGACCACGGGGGAGCCCACGGTCATTTCCCCCAAAGAGCGGAAGGCCTGTTCGGCGGCGCCATCGTCGCTGCTGGATTTACGGCGCCGGCGTTGCAGCACCCGTTCGCCGTACAGATCGTTTTCAGTGACCACTAACAAGGCGTGTTCCGGGGCGTAGAAACCGGCGTCCAGCTCGCCCCGGGTCAGGCTCCAGCGCGCCGGGTTGGCGATGAAGTCCGGCCAGTTGTCTTTCATGGCCGGCTGGATCTGAATTTTCTGCATCAGCTCCAGCAGCGCTTCCCGTCGCCCGGCGGTTTCCGCGCAGATCAGGATATGGGTTTCCGGGTGCGCGTCGGAGAAGGTATGCAGCAGGGCAAGCGGATTATTGGCGCGCACATCGGCGGTGAGTGCGGGCATGGGCGCCACATCAAAGTGAATGGCCTGGTCCGTGCCCGGCGCCTCGCTATGGGCCTGACGCGCGCGCGGGTGCTGTTTCAGGGCCGCGTTCAGTTCGTCCGGGCGCAGGAACAGTTGCCAGGGAGCCAGAATCGGGCGGTGAATATCGTGGCGGCGGGATTCGTGGCGTTGTTCCACATCCTGCCAGAAGTGTTCGATGGCGTTTTGGCAGTCGGCCAGTTCTATCAGCCGCACATCGTCGGGCAGGTAATCGAACAGGGTGGCCATCTGTTCGAAAAACAGCGGCAGATAATATTCCAGGCCGGGGGCTGCCAGGCCGTCCGTCACGTCTTGATAGAGGGGAACGTGACGGGTATCCACATCGAAAACATCTCGGAAGTTGCTGCGGAAGCGGGCGATGCCTTCGGCACTGAGGGGGAATTCCGCCGCAGGCAGCAAGGTGATGTCGTCCACTTTGCCGGTGGAGCGCTGGCTTTCCGCTTCAAACAGGCGAAGGGATTCGATTTCATCATCGAACAGTTCGATACGGAATGGCTGCTCGGCGCCCATGGGGTAGATATCCATGATGGCGCCGCGCACGGCAAACTCGCCGTGCTCGTACACATTGTCACGCTGCCGATAGCCGCTGGCGACCAGCCGGCTGCGGGTGGCTTCCATGTCGAAGCGATCGCCCACCTTGAGCAGGAAGCTGTTGCCGGTGATGTGGATCGGCGGCGCCAGGCGCTGCATTAGCGTATTGACCGGCACCACCAGAATGCCCTTGTGGGTGGTGGGCAACTGGTGCAGTACCTGAATGCGGTCGCTGATGATGTCCTGGTGGGGGCTGAACAGGTCGTAGGGTAGGGTTTCCCAGTCCGGGAACAGCATCACCGGCGTGTCGCTGCCGGCCAGATAGAAGCTCAGGGAGTCGGTGAGCTGCTGGGCGCGGCTGCTGTTGGGCGCCAGGATCACGAACAGGTGGTCTTCGCTGCGGGCCAGCTCGGCCAGTACGGCGGCCATGCTGCCGGCATTGAGGCCGGCCCAGTCCTTGTAGTGCTCTCGCCCGCTGGGAAAGAGGTTGCTGTCGGGGAGTAACTTCATTCAGACCCGTTCCTGCGCATTCGGTGGGCGCGTATTGTAGCCAAGGGTGACGGTGCCGTCAGCGCCGTCTACACTGCGGGCATCATTTGGGGAGGTGGCATGATCACATTACAACAATGGAAAGATTGTGAAGGGCAGACTTTCGCGCTGGAAAATGGCGATAGTTTGACGCTGGCGGAAGTGAATGTGCCGGTGTCTCCCGAGGGGTGGGAGTGCTTTTCCCTGCTGTTCGCGGGCCGGTTACAACTGGAGCAAGGCGCGGTGGTTATACACAGCGAGACGCTGGGTGAGGCGTCCGTGTTTCTGGTGCCGGTGGGGCCGCTGGGCGCCAGCGATGGCACCTACCATTTCGAGGCGGTGTTCAATCGCCAGCTCGCCAGCGCATAAGCAGGTAGACGCCCTTGTCTTCCTGCTCCTCAAAGCCCAGCCGAAGATAGAGTCGCCGCGCCGGGTTGTTGGTTTCCACGTGAATAGTCAGGGGTTTGCCGGACTGGCGAGCCCGTGATTGCAAGGTGGAGAGAATCTGTGAACCGAGCCCGGTGCCGCGAAAGGCGGGCAGCAGGGCAATGTCCACAATGCGAATTTCCTGTTCCCAGTCCGAGACATACAGCCGCCCGGCGGTCTCCCCGTTTAATTCGATCAGGTGCCGTTCCGCTTCCGGGTAATGCTGAAGATAGTGTTCGTGCTGTGCCTTGGCCTGCAGGGCCAGAAAGGCATCCTGCTGCGCCTGGGGCCAGCCGGTTTGCGCCACTTCTTCCTGGCGGGTGCTGGTGTAGATGGCCAGTAACATCGGCGTGTCGCTGTCACTGGCGGGGCGTAAACGGTAGCTGTGCATTACGAGCGGGAAGGGTAAATGCCGACCAGGGCCACAATGAAATGCACAAACAATTGTGGGGTTAGCGACTCTGCGTTAGCAGGAAGCGCCTCCCAGGTCTGTTGCGTTTTTCCCAGGCCGCGATCAATGCTGACGCTGGTGGTAGCCGCAACCGTGCCACTGGCATTGCTGCCACTTTTGGCGCCCAGACGAACCGGCGCAAGCCCCGGGCCCGTGCCAGCGTGCACCGGGGAGCGCCCACGGCAATCCGGCAAACCGAAAGTGGTTCTGCCGTCGCCACCATAAATGGTGCCGAACAGGGAAAACAGCGCATCGTTCTGTGATACGGCCAATATCTGGCCATCGCAGAATGCCCAGCCTCGCGGAGCAAAATTGCCCGCAAACATGCGAATTTCGCCGATAAAGGGTTCAGACATAGGAGCCTCTAGCTTCTGCTGGGAAAAAGCCCTTGCAGGGCGATGGCAAAGTTCAGCGCGATGGAATCCATCTGCGCGCCCCGGGTGGCAACGGTGGTGGTGTTCAGTGTGCTGCCCAAATTGCGATCCAGGGTCAGGCTGTCCAGGGTGTCTCCGTCGCCGGCAGGGCCGGTTGTGTTCGTCGTTCCCCCTTTAGCGCCCAGATTGATGTTACTTGTTTCAATATGCATGGGCGTGCGGCCACGCAGGTCCGGAAGCGCAAAACTGGTTCTGCCGTCGCCGCCGTAGGTGGTACCCAGCAGAGAATAAAGGGATTGATTCTGGTTGATGGGCAGAATCTGGCCATCACAAAACGCCCAGCCTCGGGGGGCAAAGTTGAAGCCGTAAATGCGGATTTCAGCGAGAAAGGGTTCGCTCATCAGTAAATGACTCCTAGCCTCTGGATGGGTAGAGCCCTTGCAGGGCAATAATGAAATTCAGCCCCAGATAAGGGTGGCGCTGATCGCCCGCAGGTATTTTGGCGGCCACGCTGCGGGTGGTCTGACTATTGCCCAGGTTACGGTCAGGCACGACGCTCTGTACCACGTCTACCGGGTTGTTTGCGGCCACCTGACCAAGGCGATAGTTTGGCAGTCCGGGGCCTCTGCCGGGATGTGCGGGTGCCCGGCCTTGCAGGTTGGGCAGGGCGGTGGTCGAGCGGCCATCTCCTCCGTAAGTGGTGCCAATCAGGCTGAACAACGCGGTGTTCTGGCTGATCGGCAGCAGTTGCCCATTACAAAAAGCCCAGCCGCGTGGGGCAAAGTTACTCGCAAAGATGCGGATTTCGGCGAGAAAGGGTTCGCTCATAGTGACCTCATACGCTGATCAGCAAGTTACTGCCCGGTTGCCAGCTCAAGTGAGCCAGCTGCTGAGCGCCGGTTTGGGGGAGTGTCAGTAGCGGGCTGGAACGATCTGCCCAGCAGAGCTGCTTCTGGCAACGGTCCATGATCAACAGCTGGCCGTTTACCGCGGCCAGGCCGCCGGGCATGGTTAGTGTGCTGACCTCACTGCCCAGGCTGTGGCCCGCCAGGGTGAAGTGGTGCAGCCGTCGATCACCGAGGGTGAGCAGGGTGATACGCTCTCGGGTTTTGGCCAGTGAGGCGGGACCATTCAGGGGCAGGTCGCTCTCCAGCCAGGTTCTGGTTTCATTGCGGATATCCAGTCGCATCAGACGATGGCCATGTACATCCGCGATCACGGCATGATCACCATTGAGGACAAAATCGGCAGGTTCCAGCAGATCGGTCAGATCGATGTGGCGGGCCAGGGTTCCGTCGGGCCGGAACCAGCTTAGCCGGCGCTGACTGCGGTCCAGCAAGACGGCGTTATCACCGTCCAGGGCCGCGGCCACGATGCGGGTTTCGTTGGCTGCACCGGTGGTCAGGTTGATGGTACTGCCATGGCGATACCACAGGGCTTGCCGGCCATGGTCGCTGATCTGCAGGCGCTGGTTCTTCCCCAGGGCAATCGCTCGCGCCGCACTGACCAATTCCACGCGGGTTGCCGTGGTGCCAGCGACCAGAGGGGTGCTGAGCAGTATTCCGGCCGCGCCGCCTGCCGCGATAAACTGCCGTCGCGTGATAGCCATTAGTTGGCTGCCGCGCAAGTGATGGTGATGGCGCTGGGCGTAGCGGCTGCGCCTGTCTGCCAGGTTTCACAGCTGCCGCTCCAGACGCCGGCGGCACTGGGGTAGCTGTTAGTAATGTAGCTATTGCTGGCGCACTGAACGCCGCCAGCGAGTACCACGCCACTGTCACATTGACAGCTTGTCGCACTGGTACAGGCCTTTTGAGCAACATTGCTGGTGCTGAAGGTGCCGGCGGGGCCGGTCATGCCGGTGGGACCTATTGGGCCAGGGGGGCCCATCATACCCGGAGTGCCCATGGGGCCTGGGGGGCCTTGAGGGCCAGTTTCGCCGATAGGACCCGCAGGCCCCTGGGCGCCGGTATCCCCTTTGGGTCCGGTGGCGCCATCAGCACCGGTGGGACCTTGCGGGCCGGCAGGACCTTGCGGTCCGACTGCGCCAGTGGCACCGACGGGACCTGCGGGCCCCTGGGCGCCGGTATCCCCTTTGGGTCCGGTGGCGCCATCAGCACCGGTAGGACCTTGCGGGCCGGCAGGGCCTTGCGGTCCGACTGCGCCAGTGGCACCGACGGGACCCGCAGGCCCTTGGGCGCCGGTATCCCCTTTGGGGCCGGTGGCGCCATCAGCACCGGTAGGACCTTGCGGGCCGGCAGGGCCTTGCGGTCCGACTGCGCCAGTGTCACCGACGGGACCCGCAGGCCCCTGGGCGCCGGTATCCCCTTTGGGGCCAGTTGCGCCATCAACACCGTCTGCGCCAGGAGGCCCCGCGTCACCGGTATCACCCTTGGGGCCAATCAATCCGCTATCCGGCCCAACCCACTCGCCGAATTCATTAATGACAAGGTCATCGGCGATGCTGATTGTGCGCGGTGTTATGTCGCCATTAACTTGTTCGGCTTCACGCGCCTGCAAGGCGTAGGGGACGCTACCGGTGGTAACCGCAAGGCGTGGCGTCATTTCGCTGTCGCCATCGATGGCCAGGCCCAGTTCTACCTGATCGCTGCCGAGTAAATCCTCGGGTAGCGGGTTGCTGGCGTCGTCGCCGAGAACCACGCTATAGCGGCCGTCTTCTGCGGTAATTACCTGGGTTTCAGTCCACAGTACCGCCCCGAGCCCCTGGGGGTCGGTGACTGTGCCGCCAGCGGTTTGATAGTCCGTGGTTCGCCCGGACATATCGTAAAGGGTAACCACCACATCAAAGGTACCGTGCAGGGGGCGCAGCGTGCTGATATCAGTGAGATACCCCTGCACGACCAGGCGGGAAGGAACCTCCGCATAAGCGGAAGGTGTTGAAAACGCGCAGAGAAACACCACTGCCGTCAGGCAATGGCGGAGTGATTGAAGCATCAGATTGTCCCCCAAGAGATGCAGAAGGTCAGGCCTTCTTTCGTCGTTGTGCATATATTAGGCAATTTATTGCCAAGCAAACAAGCTGTATCCGCTATTGCGCCTGCCTACTTTCCAGTATGCCGTCAATCTCAATTTTTTTTTGAGTTGCAGGTAGTATGACGGCCATTGGTTTTATTGCGCTGAGGATTGGCTATGAAAGCACCGGTTCGGGAGCTGATGGGTCTGTTTGATCTGGAGCAGCTGGAGAACAATTTGTTTCGCGGGCAGAGCGAGGCCAATGGCCAACGCAGTGTGTTTGGTGGCCTGGTGGCCGGGCAGGCGCTGCTGGCCGCCTCGCGGACGGTGGATGACACGCGGCAGGTCCATTCGCTGCATGCCTATTTTCTGCGCCCGGGGGACTTCAATATACCGATTGTCTATGACGTGGACCGTATCCGTGACGGCAAGAGTTTCACCACACGCCGGGTGAACGCGATCCAGCATGGCCGGCCGATTTTTTCTCTGGCGGTGTCTTACCAGGTGGCCGAGGAGGGCGTTTGCCACCAGGCGCCCATGCCGGACGTGCCGGGCCCGGAGGGGCTGGAAAATGATGAGGCGATTCGCATGAAGTTGGTGGATCGTTTACCTGAGCAGTACCGGCAGGATTTCCTGACCGAGCGCCCGGTGGAATTCCGCCCGGTAACGCCGAAAGATTCCATTTCTTCGGAGCCCAAGGCGCCGATCCGGGAAGTCTGGTTTCGGGTGGTGGATCGGGTAGATGCAGACCCCATGACCCAGCGTGCGCTGCTGGCCTATTGCTCGGATTTCGGCCTGATGGGCACCGCCATGCTGCCCCACGGGATGAATTTCTGGCAGCCCAATGTGCAGTGCGCCAGTATCGACCACGCCATGTGGTTCCATGAGGACTTCCGTATTGATGAATGGCTGCTGTATCGCAGTGATAGTCCTTTCGCAGGCGGTTCCCGTGGCCTGAACTTTGGTTCCATCTACCGCCAGGACGGCACTCTGGTGGCGTCGGTGGCCCAGGAAGGGCTGATGCGTTTGCACCCCTCTGACAGCCCGGCGGAATGACGCAGCTGATTGACCTGCTGGAAGAGGTACGCGCTTGCCGGCTGTGTGAGCCGCACCTGCCACTGGGGCCGCGGCCGGTGGTACAGGCCGGGGAGGGCGCTCGGTTATTGATTGTGGGCCAGGCGCCGGGGACCCGTGTTCATGAAACCGGTATCCCCTGGAATGACCCGTCCGGTGAGCGTTTACGAGACTGGCTGCAGATCAGCCCTGAAACGTTCTACGACGCGGACCAGGTGGCGATTGTGCCCATGGGGCTGTGCTACCCGGGGCGCGGAAAGGGCGGTGATCTGCCGCCGCGCCCGGAATGTGCCCCCCAATGGCACGACCGGTTGCTGGCGGAGTTGCCGAACCGGCGCCTGACGTTGCTGGT
>NZ_LWEZ01001181.1:0-2870 GCF_001634945.1 Alcanivorax sp. HI0044 | reverse complement strand
GCATCGCGTTGTTCTGCGCTGAGCAGATCCGCGTCACTGGTTTGCGATTGGGCCATGGCAGGGTTGGCCAGGCTGCCCAGTACGCAGAGACTAAGAGTGAAAACGATACGCACGGAGTTCCCCGAAACCCGGTGTGGAAGATAACCAGCATAGCAAAAACCGGGCGAGGGGTGCTACGAGCTACGAGCTACGAAAAATAGATAGAGGAAGTTGGGAAAGTTCCCGCTCTATTGAGGTCTGTTACGTTGCGTATGTCGACAACTGGGGGGGAGGGGCACGCCAGATGTCGGATTACGCCTTAGGCTAATGCGACCTACGATGGGTGACAAAAATACAGAAGGCCGCGTCCGTTTCCGGGCGCGGCCTCTTGGGTTAGGGCAGGCAACACGGTTTGCCCGCGTTATTGCCTGTTAGCGGGCTGCGTGTTGCATGAAGCGTGCAGCGTCTCTCGTCTACTGCATCATCTGCCGCAGCACATAATGGAGGATGCCGCCGTTTTTGTAGTACTCCACTTCCGCTGCAGTATCCAGGCGGGAAATGGCATCGACTTTTTGTTCCTTGCCATCGCGGCGGAACACCACGGTGACGGTGTCGCCCGGTTTCAGATTGTTGTCCAGATCCGGGATGTCCACCTCTTCACTACCGTCCAGGTTCAGCGTCTTGCGGTCGGTGCCTTCCGGGAATTGCAGCGGCAGCACGCCCATGCCGATCAGGTTGGAACGGTGAATCCGTTCGTAGCTCTCGGCGATCACTGCCTTGGCGCCCAGCAGGTTGGTGCCCTTGGCGGCCCAGTCGCGGCTGGAGCCGGTGCCGTATTCCTTGCCGGCGACAACTACGGTGGGAATGCCGTCTTTCTGATAACGCATGGCCGCGCCGTAGATGGAAATTTCCTCGCCTTCAGGCAGGTGCCTGGTGAAGCCGCCTTCGATGTCCGGGGTCATTTCGTTACGGATACGGATGTTGGCGAAGGTGCCGCGCATCATCACTTCGTGGTTCCCCCGGCGTGAGCCGTAGGAGTTGAAGTCGATGGGCTCCACATCGTGCCCCTGCAGGTAATGGCCGGCGGGGGAATCCGCCTTGATGGCCCCGGCCGGGGAAATGTGGTCGGTGGTGATGGAGTCACCTAACATTGCCAGGATGCGCGCGTTTTTCACCGGTTGTACATCGTCCATCTCGGCGGTGAGGCCGTCGAAGAAGGGCGGGTTCTGGATGTAGGTGGAGCTGCTGTCCCAGTCGTAGGTTTGTGAATCCGGAATGGGCAGGCTCTGCCAGATTTCATCCCCTTCGAACACGCTGGCGTATTGGCTGCGGAACATGTCGTCGTTGATTTTCACCAGCTCGGCCTGAATTTCATCGGAGCTGGGCCAGATGTCTTTCAGGTAGACCGCGTTGCCGTCCTTGTCCTTGCCGATGGGGTCGGAATCCAGGTCGATCTTCACGGTGCCGGCCAGGGCATAGGCCACCACCAGCGGCGGTGAGGCCAGCCAGTTGGTGCGCACGCTCTGGTGTACCCGGCCTTCGAAATTACGGTTACCGGACAGCACCGAGGCCACCACCAGGTCGCCGTCGGAAATGGCCTTGTCGATTTCCGGTGGCAGCGGCCCGGAGTTGCCGATGCAGGTGGTGCAGCCATAGCCCACCAAATCGAAGCCGATATCGTTTAGCGGTTTTTGCAGGCCGGTCACATCAAGGTAATCGGTGACCACCTTGGAGCCGGGGGCCAGCGAGGTCTTCACCCAAGGCTTGCGATTCATGCCTTTTTCGGCGGCTTTTTTGGCCACCAGGCCGGCGGCCAGCATAACGCTGGGGTTGGAAGTGTTGGTGCAGGAGGTAATGGCGGCAATCACCACGTCGCCGTGGCTCATGTGATGTTTCTTGCCGTCGATGACCACCGGCACATCGCCACCGCTGGGTTCGTGGTTGCCCACGGCGGTCTGACCACCTTCGCCTTCCAGCTTGCTGATTTCCTCGTCATTGAGTTTCAGCGTGTCGGTGACCACGTCGATAAAGGTGCGTTTCACCGCGGTGAGCGGCACCCGGTCCTGCGGGCGTTTGGGGCCAGCCAGGCTGGGCACCACATCGTTCAGGTCCAGCTCCAGCACGTCGGTGAATTCCGGGTCCGGGTCGCTGCTGGAGCGCCACAGGCCCTGCGCCTTGCAGTACGCTTCCACCAGCGCAATGGTGTCGTCGTCGCGGCCGGACAGTTTCATGTACTCGGTGGTGCGTTCATCGATGGGGAAGAAGCCGCAGGTGGCGCCATACTCCGGCGCCATGTTGGCGATGGTGGCGCGGTCGGCCAAGGTCAGGTCAGCCAGGCCGTCACCGAAAAATTCCACGAACTTGCCCACCACGCCCCGGCGGCGCAGCATTTCGGTGACGGTCAGCACCAGGTCAGTGGCGGTGATGCCTTCACGCAGCTTGCCGGTGATCTTGAAGCCGATCACTTCGGGAATCAGCATGGCGATGGGCTGGCCAAGCATGGCGGCTTCCGCTTCGATCCCGCCCACGCCCCAGCCCAGTACGCCCAGGCCGTTGATCATGGTGGTGTGGGAATCGGTGCCCACCAGGGTGTCCGGGTAGGCATAGGTGTTGCCGTCCTCGGATTCGGACGACCACACACCCTTGGCCAGGTATTCCAGGTTCACCTGGTGGCAGATGCCGGTGCCCGGCGGCACCACGCGGAAGTTGTCGAAGGCTTTCTGGCCCCAGCGCAGGAACTGATAACGCTCCCGGTTGCGCTGGTACTCGATTTCCACGTTCTCTTCGAAGGCTTGCGGGTTGCCGAACTTGTCCACCATCACCGAGTGGTCGATGACCAGATCCACCGGTGTCAGCGGATTAATGCGGCCCGGATCGCCGCCGGCCTTCTT
>NZ_LWEZ01001180.1:0-788 GCF_001634945.1 Alcanivorax sp. HI0044 | reverse complement strand
AGGACAGTACACTCACCTTGCTGGTGGCGGTGCCGATGATTTTCAAGCTGTCGCATGCGTGTGCGCGCTCGGTGGCGCGGGCCAGCAGGGCGTCTTCGTGGACGGCCAGGGCCGGGCGATCCTGGTGGTTCAGCCACTCAATGGCGGTGGCCAGGCCGATGGCGCCGGCGATGTTGGGCGTGCCCGCTTCGAATTTGTAAGGCAGCTGATTCCAGGTGCTTGCTTCGAAGCTGACGGTTTCAATCATTTCCCCGCCGGTCTGGTAGGGCGGCATGGCTTCCAGCAGTTCGCGGCGGCCATAGAGCACGCCGATACCGGTGGGGCCAAATAGCTTATGCCCGGAAAACGCATAGAAATCCACGTCGAGATCCTGCACGTCCACCGGGAAGTGGGCCACGGCCTGGGCGCCGTCGATCAAGGTGATGGCGCCGGCGGCTTTCGCGCGGGCAACCATCTCTTTCACCGGGTTCAGCGTGCCCAGCGCATTGCTGGCATGGCCAATGGCAAAGATTTTGGTTCTCTCACTGAGCAGCTGCGCAAAGGCGTCCTGATCCAGACTGCAGTCGTCACGCAGCGGAATCACTTTTAGTGTGGCGCCGGTGGCGGCGCAGGCCTGCTGCCAGGGGACGATGTTGGCGTGGTGCTCGCTGGTACCGATCAGCACTTCATCGCCGGGCTGCAGGCGCTCACGGGCCACGCACTGGGCCACAATGTTGATGGACTCGGTGGTGCCCTTGGTCCCCAGGATTTCTTCGCGGCTGGCGTTGAGGAAGGTCGCCACGGTTTCG
>NZ_LWEZ01001179.1:0-576 GCF_001634945.1 Alcanivorax sp. HI0044 | reverse complement strand
CAGCGCGCGTTTGCATGACGCCTGGCCTGAGTGGCCACAGGCGCGAGCCGAATTATACGATCGGCGGCTCCCCCGACAGGGTCGGCCCTTCCTCGATATCGTGGGTGAACTCTTCCAGGGATTGCGCCACTTCCCCCACCTCCTCGAAACGGGCGATGTGGTAGAGGGCTTCGCCTTCGTTGACCAGGGGCAGGTTGTTACGGCCCACCAGAATGCCGGCGGCAGGGGCGTGGATATTGATATCATCGCCGCCAAAGGGGCTGGAGATACGGCCGATCAAATCCCCTTTCTTGATCCAGGCACCCAGGGCCACCAGGGACAGGAAGACACCATCACGCTCGGCACGAACCCAGCTGGAGGAGCGGGCGATGTAGGGCTCGGCGGGTGCCTTGGTGCGGCGAGAACCGGTCATACCCAGATGATGCATCACGTTGAGCACGCCTTTGACGCCAGCACGAATGCAGGACTCGTCAAAACGCAGCGCCTCGCCGGCTTCGTAAGTGATAACCGGAATGCCCTGGGCTTCCGCCACTTCACGCAGCGTGCCTTCGCCCAGCACCGAGTTGATCACCACGG
>NZ_LWEZ01001178.1:0-2745 GCF_001634945.1 Alcanivorax sp. HI0044 | reverse complement strand
CTCAAGGCACCGGACGAGCACGACATTCCGCTCACTTATATTTCTTTTCCCTCTGCCAAGGATCCCAGCTTTGCGGCACGCTATCCCGGCCGCGCCACCGTGGAAATTGTCGCGCCCGGCCCGTTCGAGTGGTATGCCGACTGGGCCGACAAGCCCTGGGGCAAACGCGGTGATGATTACGAAGCCAAAAAAGAAGCGTACTCGCAGCGTCTGCTGGAAAAGCTATACGAGAAGATGCCGCAGCTGCGCGGCAAGGTGGATTACTATGAATTGTCCACACCACTCTCCACCGACTACTTCTGCCGTTACAGCACCGGTGAGATTTATGGCCTGGATCACAATCCCGAACGATTCGAACAGGACTGGCTGAAACCGAAGACACGCATCCCCGGCCTGTACCTTACCGGGCAGGACGTGATGACCTGCGGCGTGGTCGGTGCCATGGTCGGCGGCCTGCTTACCACCGTGGCGATCAGCGGCCTGAAAGGCCTGCCGCTGGCCAAGAAAATGTTTGTGGGCTAAGCCATGCATTTGCCGTTCTGGTTCAGCGTTGGCGCGCTCAGCCCCGTGGTGATACCACTGGCACTCTACACCCGCCGCACCACCGTGCGGCTCCCGGAAGCCAGTGGCGAACCCCGGGGGCAATGGGGTAAAGGCGCGCCGGCAACACGCCTGCTGGTCATCGGCGAGTCCACTGCGGCCGGTGTTGGCACCGCGCATCATCGCCAGGGGCTGGCCAGCCAGTTGGCCCTGCAGCTGCACCAGCACTCCGGGCACGCCGTCGCCTGGCACACTCTCGGGGTTAACGGCATTCGCCTGGAGGCACTGCTCGCCAACCTTGCCGATATCGCTCTGCCAGAGGTGGATGAGATTTTCATCAGTATGGGCGTCAATGACACCACCGGGCTGACCTCCCGGCGGCGCTACCGCGCAGGGCTGCTCCGCCTGGTTCAGGCACTGCGCAAGCAGCACCCCGCTATTCGGGTCACCCTGCTGGCCGTGCCCCCCATGCACCGCTTTACCGCCCTGCCCATCCCGTTAAGACAACTGCTCGGGTGGCGCGCCAGGCAACTGGACCAGCAACACCGCCATGTGGTCGCCGACGATAACACCCTGCTCTATCTCGGCTACCCCGCCCTGCAAGATCCCACCCTGCTCGCCGAAGACGGCTACCACCCCAGCGCCAGCGGTTACCGCGCCATGGCTGGCGCCCTGGTGGAACAGCTCCTCAGTGACCAGGGAACGCGCCCCCCATCACAAATGTCATGACCTGCCCACCGCCGCGACGGCAAATTACGTAAGCTTTTCGTCGGGGAAAGCCACACCTTCACATTATCAAAAATCCATTACACCGCTTGCTACAAGGGATTGACTATGAACGCATGGAGCCATGCGGCTGGCTGCGTATTGCTGATTGCCAGCACCGCCATCCACGCCAATACCACCGAACATACCCAACAAGAAGAGCCGAAAACCCTGACCGAAGCAGAGATGCTTCAGCAGTACCAGGAATATGTGGAACACCTCTGGCAAGGCATGAGCCCTCAACAGGGGCGCATAACCCTGGACGGTGCCGGCGCCGTACTGGAGGTGCCAGACGATTTTTACTATCTGGACAGCGAAGACGCCCGGGTTGTGCTTGAGGACATGTGGGGCAATCCACCAGACCAGAACACACTGGGCATGCTTTTTCCTGCCAACTACCAGCCCTTTGATGAACAGGCGTGGGGCGTGGATATCGCCTACGTGGAAGAAGGGCATGTTGACGACGAGGATGCTTCCAGCATCGATTACAGCGACCTGCTTAGCGACATGCAGGATTCCCTCGAAGAGGAAAATAAATACCGCCAGGAACAGGACTACCCCACTATCAAACTGGTGGGCTGGGCAGAGCAACCACACTACGACGAACAGCAACATCAATTGTACTGGGCCAAGCAATTGCGCTTTGAAGACACGGAGGGGGACACCCTGAACTACAATATCCGCAAGCTGGGCCGTGAAGGCTTTCTGCAGATGAACTTCATTGCCGGCATGCAATCTCTGCCAGAAATCAATCAGCGGCTGGACCAGGTATTGGCCATGTCATCGTTCACCGACGGCAACCGCTATGCAGATTTCAACCCGGATACCGATCACATGGCCGCCTACGGTATTGGCGGACTGATCGCCGGCAAAGTGCTGGCCAAAACCGGCTTCTTCGCAGTCGCCCTGCTATTGCTGAAAAAATTCTGGTTCGTGATTATTGCCGGTGTTCTGGCCGCTGGAAAAACACTGTTCAGAAAGAAGTAATACTGCCTGCGATCAAACTGCATCGGTCGGATCGTCCACAGCGATGATCCGACCTCGCAGTCCCGCCTCCATTGCTGCCTACCGAACGACTACTGGAACAGCATCCCGAAACCGAAACGCCACAGGCCTTGATCCACCGTGCCCGCGCTGCGGTCCACGTCCAGCCATTGCTGGCTGTAGCCACCACGCATGAAGAACTGATCGTTCACATCCAGACGCACACCAGCGCCCACTTCATAACTGAATACCGTATCGTTCAGAGTCGGCGTATCCAGCCCGCAGTAATAGCCCCACCACGGATCCCACCAGCACACCGGCGTCGACGGCCCAGTGGGCACATTGGTATCCAGGTAAGTGGCCCCCATCGCACCATGCACATAGGGCGTTAGCGCCTTGCGGAAAAAGTGGTAAGTGCCGTTCACGTTCATGGTGGTCATTTCCAGGTCGCCACGG
>NZ_LWEZ01001177.1:0-1708 GCF_001634945.1 Alcanivorax sp. HI0044 | reverse complement strand
CGGGGTGGCAGCGTTGACATCCACGCCCTTGATGACCCGGCCCAGGTAGCGGGGGCA
The DNA here is from genome assembly GCF_001634945.1 of Alcanivorax sp. HI0044. Lineage (NCBI taxonomy): Bacteria > Pseudomonadati > Pseudomonadota > Gammaproteobacteria > Oceanospirillales > Alcanivoracaceae > Alcanivorax > Alcanivorax sp. HI0044. The sequence continues at coordinate 1,651 of NZ_LWEZ01001177.1, read as the reverse complement.
GCCGGCGTTATCCGCTAGCGTTACGGTCAATGCATCATCAATGGCCGGCGCCACCTTGCTGATGGCCGCCTCGGTGAGCGGGCTCTGGTTCATCACGCCCACTTCCCGGGCGATACCGCGCAGGCTCAGGCAATCAGCCCGGTTAGGAGTCAGATCCACTTCGATAACGGTGTCGTCGAGCCTCAGGTAGTCGCGAAAATCGGTGCCCACGGGGGCGTCTTCCGGCAGCTCCATGAGACCATCGATCAGGTCTTCCAGGCCCAGTTCCGACGCGCCGCACAGCATGCCATTGGATTCCTGGCCGCGCAGCTTGGCTTTCTTGATCTTGAAGTCACCGGGCAGCACCGCGCCGACCTGGGCGAAGGGCATCTTCAGGCCCACACGCACATTGGCCGCACCACACACCACCTGCACCGTGTCGGTGCCATTGGTCACCTGACAGACACTGAGTTTGTCGGCATCCGGGTGCGGTTCGCAGCTTTCCACCTGCCCGACCACCACGCCGCTAAAATCCGGTGCGGCCGGTTCCACCGCGTCCACTTCCAGGCCGGCCATGGTCAATTGCTGGACCAGGGTGTCGGTATCCACGGCGGGGTTGACCCACTCCCGCAACCAGGCTTCGTTAAAACGCATGTCGTGATTCCTTTAACTTGTTCGCGGGAGACGTTAGCTGAACTGGGACAAAAAGCGGGTGTCGTTTTCGAAAAACAACCGCAAGTCGTTCACGCCATAACGGAGCATGGTGATACGCTCGATCCCCATACCAAAGGCAAAGCCGCTGTACTCTTCCGCATCAACGCCGCCCGCTTCCAACACCTTCGGGTGCACCATGCCGCAGCCCATGATTTCGATCCAGCCGGTGTGCGAGCACACCCGGCAGCCATCGCCACCACAACTCACGCAGCCCACATCCACTTCCGCGCTGGGCTCGGTGAACGGGAAATAGCTGGGGCGAAAACGTACCGGCAAGTCTTCCACTTCAAAGGTGAAGCGCAGGAATTCCGCCACGGTGCCACGCAGATCGGCGAAGGTAATGCCCTTGTCCACCAACAGGCCTTCCACCTGGTGGAACATGGGAGTGTGGGTCAAATCTGAATCACAGCGATACACACGGCCCGGCGCAATAATCCGGAACGGCGGTTTGCCCTGTTCCATCACCCGTACCTGTACCGGTGAAGTATGGGTGCGCAGCAGGCGCCCATCACCGAAATAGAAGGTATCGTGCATGGCCCGTGCCGGGTGGTGGCCGGGGATATTCAAGGCCTCGAAATTGTGGAAGTCATCCTCCACTTCCGGGCCTTCGGAAATATCAAACCCCAGACGCAAAAAGAAATCCTCAATGCGGCGACGCATACGGTTCACCGGGTGCAACCCGCCCGGCAACTCGCCTCTGCCCGGCAACGTCACATCAACGGTCTCGCTGGCCAGCTGCTCATTCAGGGCCGCCTCTTCCATGGCACTTTTGCGCCCGGCAATAGCGTCCTGAACCTTCTGCTTGCCTTCATTGATGACGGCGCCGGCCTGCGGGCGCTCTTCTGCGCTCAGTTTGCCCAACCCCTTCATCAAGGCACTGATTTCACCCTTTTTGCCCAGGTACTTCACCCGCACATCGTCCAGCGCCCGAATGTCGCCAGCCTGCTCGACCTCTGCC
>NZ_LWEZ01001176.1:0-856 GCF_001634945.1 Alcanivorax sp. HI0044 | reverse complement strand
GCCTCACCGATGAAATTCGCGAGGCGGGCAAGATGGTGACATCGGTGTTTTCACCGGTGAAAGAGGCCATGGCCTGGCAGACGATCCTGAACAACAAGGGCTGGGCGGCCCCGCACTGGCCAAAAGAGTTCGGAGGTACCGGCTGGAGCGTGACCCAACGGGCCATTTTCGCCGAAGAGCTGGTGCGTGCGGAAACCCCGCCACTGGTGCCCATGGGCTTGCACATGTGCGGGCCCTGCCTGATTGGTTGTGGCACTGAAGAGCAGCAGAAGGAATACCTGCCAAAGATCCTCAGCGGTGAACATTTCTGGTGCCAGGGTTACTCGGAGCCGGGTGCTGGCTCCGATCTGGCATCGTTGAAAACCTTCGCTGAGAAAGACGGTGATGACTACATCATCAATGGCACCAAGATCTGGACCACCTACGCCCATTACGCCAACAAGATGTTCGCGTTGGTGCGCACCCGCAAAGACGGCAAACCGCAACAGGGCATCACCTTCCTGTTGCTGGATATGGACCTGCCGGGTATTTCCATTGAACCCATCGTTGGTCTGGATGAAGTGACCGAGCAGTGCCAAGTGTTTTTCGACAATGTCCGCGTACCGCAGAAGAACCGTGTTGGTGAGGAAAACGATGGCTGGACGGTGGCCAAATACCTGCTCACGTTCGAACGCGGTGGCCAGGAGTATGCTCCCAGCCTTCATGTGCAGTTGGAAAAGATCAAGGTGATGGCATCCAAACAGCAGACCGCGTTTGGTGCCTTGCTGGACGATCCGGTATGGCAGCACAAGCTGGCCCAGCTGGAGGCGGATGTGCTGGCCCTGGAGTTTACGGAAATGCGTATCAAGTCGGCGCT
>NZ_LWEZ01001175.1:0-4678 GCF_001634945.1 Alcanivorax sp. HI0044 | reverse complement strand
GCTACCAGGCCGAGTACCGGTTTGAATTGGGTAATGTGCCCATGAAAATCAGTGGTGTAATGATCCTCACCGGGGATGACAACGAAGCGGTTCAGCACACCGAGGTGGAAATAAGCAGCTCGGTACCATTGGTGGGGAAAAAACTGGTCTCGCTTGTCGCACCGAAAATTGACGATGCGCTGGCGGGGGATTACCGGCACACGCTGCGCTACGTGGAAAACTTCGCCTGAGCCTGGTTGGGTTGCGGGCCTCTCGTTTGTGGAGCGCCGTTTTACGGTTCCCTGCGGCGATAGCGCTGTCCGCGTTGCTGCATTTTGCGGTCCCAGTGTTTTCTGAACCAACGTTTTAAGCGCCATTGCGCCCGGGTCGGCGCTGAGGGCAGATGCAGGGTTGTGCCCGCGGGCTTGTCCAGCATGGCAATGATATCGGCACTCAGAGAGAGGGCAGTATCCAGGCTGTCACGGGTCTTGCGTTCAAAGCGGGCCTGGCTGAGTGGGTCCGTGGCATCCAGCTGTTGAGACAACTCCCGGTAGAGAGGCAGTGCAATAAGGGCGGCGCTGACCGGGCTGTTGGCGAGTTCGCTGTTCAGGCTTTCGGTTAGGGCGACAATGCCCGCGTAGGTGCTGCTGCTTGCTGATGTCAGTGGCCCGGCCAGTAAACCGCAATCGGGCACCACATTAATAATTTTTCCGTTCCCTTGTTTCTTCATGGCCGTCAGAGCACGTTGGCAGCTGTGTACCACGTGCATCATTTGCAGGTTGGCCAGGCCTTGCCATTGTGGCCCCTGGGTGGCTTCAAAAGGCCCCACCAGCAGCTTTCCGGGCAAATTGATAACCACATCCAGCTGCTGCCAGCGGCGCAGAACCCGATTTATACCCCGTTGAATATCCTGTGAATCGCCCGCGGTTGTTTCAATGAAAAGCGCTTCATGGCCCGCTTCATGCAGGCTGCGGCACAAGGCATTGCCGGTGCGAGTGTCGTCACTGGCGATGGCAATACGATAGTGCCCAGCGGCAGTGTGGGCCAGGGCCTGGCCGAGAGGGCTGCAGCCGCGAGTGATAAGGAGGGTGGGCGATTGTTTCAACGTGTCTCCATGTGCAAGAAGCAGAACAAAAAATAATGTTGTGAACAGGTGTTGACTTGGTGAATTATAAAGTTAACATGTGTTCACATAAAGCATTTAAGGGAGCAATTGTTATGACTTTATTCTTTCGTTTGTTTAAAGACACCCTGGCCTTGATGATTGCGATTGCCGTGACGGTTTTGATCGTGGCGGGGCTTGGAAACAACGGTGAAAACCTGTTTTCCGTAATGCTGGCGTTTGCCTGCATGGTGCCTGTTATTGCCAGTGCTGCAGTTGCCATCAAGCGCGACTGGGATAATGGTGGGTTTGCGCACGCATTCTAAGGCTGTTCACTGGCGGTTGCATCTCGGCCCGCTTGCCCGCCTGTTGTCGTTACCGATTCCATCTCGGAGACCGGTAGCGACAATACCTGTTCTTCTCCCTCACTGCGTGCCAGCACCACGGTGACCACGCTGTCGCCCCAGACGTTGACCGCAGTGCGGCACATGTCCAGCACGCGATCGGTGACCAGAATCAGCCCAATGGCTTCTGCCGGCAGGCCGATGGCGCCAAGAATCACCGTAATCGCTACCAGTGATGCAGCGGGAATGCTGGCCACGCCGATGGAGGTGAGCAGTGCGGTGATCACAATCATGAACTGGGTGGTCAACGACAAGTCCATGCCGTAGGCCTGGGCAATGAACATGGCCGCCACGCACTCGTACAATGCGGTTCCGTCCATGTTGACGGTGGCACCCAATGGCAGCACGAAGCTGCTGGTGCGAGTCGATACACCGGAGCGTTTTTGTACACATTCCATGGTCAGAGGCAGCGTGGCGGCTGAACTGGCGGAGGAAAACGCGGTGAGCAGCGCTGGCGTCATGGCCTGAATATGGCGAAGTGGCGAGCGCTTGGTCGCCAGCGCAATCAGGATCGGCATGAAAACAAAAGCATGCAGGCCCAGTGCTACCAGTACGGTGAGGAAGAACCAGGCAAGCGGCTCAATGGCATCCATACCGGTGCGGGTTACCGTGGCGGCTATTAGCGCAAATACGCCCAGGGGCGTGAAACGAATGACCAGCATGGTGATTTTCATCACCACTTGGTAAATGCCATCGATAATGTTGCGCAGGCTCTGGCCGGAGGGGTTGCGTTCGGTTCGCAGAAAAAAACCGAACAGCAGCGAAAAGACGATCAGACCAAGCATTTGGCCATTGGCGGCGGCCGCTATCAGGTTAGGCGGCAGCATCTGGCGGAGAATATCAGTGAAATCGCCGGCCCCACGGCCTTCAATTTTGGCCAGCGCATCCTCGGTTTCTGTGGCCAGACCGAGTAATTCACGTGCGGGCTGATCGTTGATAATGCCAGGGCTGAACAGATTGACCACGATGAGGCCGATCAGCACGGCTACCAGAGTGGTAGTCATGTACAGGGCCACGGTTTTCAGGCCCATTCGGCCCAGATTCTGCCCATCACCGACGCCCACCATGCCGTTGATAATGGCTGTCACAATCAACGGAATGACGACCATTTTAAGGGCATTGATAAACAGGGTTCCCACCAGATCGTAGCCGCTGAGCACAGGCAGCCCGAGTAGCGTACTGGATTCGGCGGTGAAACTGCCTGCCAGTGCGCCGGCCAGCATGGCAATGAATATCTGGTGGTGTAATTTCACTGTCTCCCCCTGGTGGCCATCAATGGCCACCCCTGCCTTTGCTTATTCGATCCCTGAGAGTACCTGATCCTGTCTCGGTGCACAGTGGGGCAGTGCTACATCAAGGTTTGCAGGGCCTCCTTGTCATCCAGTCGGTTCAGCGTTGCCTGGTACGCCGCCTTGAGTTGTCGATCCGCCTCGACAGGGCCCAGCCGTTCGCATAGCAGGACATAGGTGCGGTTCAGTTGGTCTCGCAAGCTGGTCAAGGGTAGGGGGCTCAGTGATTGGTCCGGTGATTGTAGCCAGTATTCCATGGTCAGGCGGGTTTCGGGGCTAACGCTGGCCTGGCGCAGTTGTGCACCCAAATCCAGCTGTATCTGGCTGGCTGCCCGTTTGCCAAGTCCCTGCCACAGGGCCTGGAGCAGGCACTGAAACGCATGGGTGCACGGGTGCGCTTCGGTGTGGTTGTGGTTGCTGTTGGCCAATGGATCGGCGGCCAGTTCGCTGTCGGAAAGCGTCATCGCTTGCACCAGGCTCATGTGAATATGGTGGCGCCGTTCGCCCAAGTCGAACAGGCGACACAGATCGCTGACAAAGCCCTGCAGGGAAAAGCTGGGTCGCTCCGCGTAATGCTGCTGCCAGTGGCTGACCGCCTCCAGCAGGACCGGCTCATTCATGTAGGGCGTAAGGCCGGTGACGATAGCGCGCCGTCGACGCTGGACGCTTTGGTTGATGGGTGCGGAGCTCATGGGTGTTGCTCCTGACCGTGGGCTCTGTCCGGATTATAGGTTTCGCTGCTATAGAGCGTGTTCTGGGGAAATTCCGGGTAGCCGGTTTCGGCGTGCTCGCTGAGATCCAGTCCCCGTTGTTCATGCAGCGCCGGCGCCCGCAAGCCGGCAAGAATAGATACCAGCATGTACATGATTAGCGCGGTGAAGAATGCCCAGCCGAATGCCACGATCACGCCCAGCAGCTGCACCATCACACGTTGGCCATTGAACAGGTCGCCGTCATAGAAGAGGCCGGCAGCCAGGGTGCCCCAGGCGCCGGCGAAGGCATGTACAGGGACTGCACCGACCACGTCATCCAGGCGAAACGCGAGTAGGATTCGGGCACCGAAGGCCGCCAGCGCGCCAGCTACCAGGCCGGTGATGATGGCGAAGCCCGGTGTCATGACTGCGCAGCCGGCGGTCACCGCCACCAGCCCCGCCAAGCTGCCATTCACGGTTTCTGTCAGTAATACCGGGCGGCGACTTGCCATCCGGTAGATAACGCTGCCCACGGCACCGGCCGCGGCGGCCAGCTGGGTATTCAGGTTCACCTTGGCGATATCCACGCTGGCAGAGAGGGTCGAGCCCCCGTTGAAGCCAAACCAGCCGAACCAGAGTATGAAACCGCCCAATGCCACATAGGAAAGGTTATGGCCGGGAATGGTGCGTGGCTTGCCTTGGTTGTCGAAACGCCCAAGTCGCGGGCCTACCACCAGAATACCGGCCAGTGCACACCAGCCGCCGATACTGTGGACCACCGTGGAACCGGCGAAATCAATAAAGCCCATCTGGGCGAGCCAGCCATTGCTGTTCCAGGCCCAGTTGCCGAACAGCGGATAAATAAGGCCGGTGATCACCACCGCGCCACACAAATAGCCCACGTAGCGGGTGCGCTCTGCCATGGCTCCTGAGGCGATGGTGGCGGCGGTAGCCGCGAACATGATCTGGAAAAGGAGCATGGCCCAGGTACTGCCATCGGCCTGGTTGAGCATGAATTGGTCCTGCCCGAACCAGCCATTGGTGCTGGTGCCGAACATCAGCCCGAAACCCACGGCCCAGAACACCAGTGTGCCGACACACAGGTCCATGTAGTTCTTCATGACCACGTTCAGTGAGTTCTTCGCCCGGCTCAGGCCGCTCTCAAGCAGTGCAAAACCCGCTTGCATGAAGAACACCAGCGCCGCAGCGATA
>NZ_LWEZ01001174.1:0-11967 GCF_001634945.1 Alcanivorax sp. HI0044 | reverse complement strand
TCCTACCGAAACCGTGGTCACCCCGATGCTGTGGGCCGCCTATGAAGGGGACTCCCTGACCAGTGCCTACGCGCCCATCGGCACCGCCGTGGGGCCGAGAAAATTGTATGTGCTGGATCAGGATCTTAATCGGGTGCCGGTCGGCGTCGCCGGGGAACTGTATATCGGCAACGAAGTGGGCCTGGCCCGGGGTTATCATCAGCGCCCGGACTTGACCGCCGAACGCTTTCTGCCGGATCCCTTCGGCGAACCCGGCGAGCGCATGTACCGCACCGGTGACCTGGTGAAGTACCGGGACGATGGCGTGATGGAATACCTGGGCCGCGTGGATCAGCAGGTGAAGATCCGCGGCTTCCGTATTGAGCTGGGCGAAATTGAAAGCCAACTGCTGGGCCATGAACAGATTCGTGAGGCCGCCGTGGTGGCGCAGCCATCGCCGACGGGGGATCGCTTGGTAGCCTACATCGTCGCACGCCCCTCTGTAGGAGCGGCGCTTGAGCCGCGAAACGAGCGCAGCGAGGCCCCATCGCTGAACGTTACCGCTATCCTCGATGACTTATCCCAATCTTTACCCGACTATATGGTGCCCAGCCAGTTGGTCGTGTTGGAAGCCTTGCCGCTGACCCCGGCAGGCAAAGTCGATCGCAAGGCGTTGCCGGCGCCGCAGTGGCAAACCGCCAGCGAAGGTGACGCACCACAGACGGATAATGAACAGACGCTGGCGACGATCTGGCAGCAACTGCTGGGCCGTGAAACCGTCAGCCGCGATGATAATTTTTTTGCGCTGGGCGGCGACTCCATTCTTGCCTTGCAGGTGGTCAGCCGAGCCCGCCAGCAAGGCTTGGCGTTAACGCCTAAGGATCTGTTCGAGCAGCCGGTGTTGAAAGCGCTGGCGGTGCAGGCAGTGAGTGCCCAGGCGTCAGTTATTTCTCAACAGCCCTTGCAGGGCGCGCTACCCCTGCTGCCCATTCAGCAGCATTTCTTTTCCCTGAATCCGCCCAGCCCCAGTCACTGGAATCAGCACCTGTGGCTGGCGCTGGATGCTCCCATGGAGCGGCCGGCGCTGGAGGCGACGCTTCAGGCCTTGTATCAACAGCACGACGCCCTGCGATTGCAATTTACCCGTGAGCAGAACGGCTGGACGCAAACCTGTTTGCCGGCGGACGCGCCGGGACATGAATTATTGTGGTGGCGACAGGCGCCGGATGATGCGTCGGTATCCGCATTGTGTGAACAGGCCCAGCAAAGCCTGAACATCGGAGCAGGGGAACTGTTCCGTGTGCTTTACGTGCAAACTCCGCAGCAGCCGGATCGATTGTTGCTGGTGATTCATCACCTGGCGGTGGATGGGGTGTCCTGGCGTATTCTGCTGGACGATTTGCTCGGTGCCTATGGGCAGGCACTGGCGGGCCAGGCGATAACCTTTCCGGAGCGTACCCACAATCTGGGCGACTGGCATCAGGCATTGCTGCAATGGTTGCAGAAAAACGGCGATGAGCGCTTGCCGTTCTGGCTGGCCCAGCAACCGGACAAGGCTTCTGCTGCCTTGCCTGCGTACGCCGAAAAGCAAAGTGCCATCTTGTCGCTGGACAAGGCGGATACCCGCCGGCTGCTACAGGATGCGCCAACCAAGCTGGGGGTTAGCGTGCCGGCACTCTTGCTGACTGCGCTCTCCCGCACCTTGAAGCCCTCATCTGTAGGAGCGGCGCTCGAGCCGCGAACCCGCTCGCGAGAAAAGTCTCTGGATGCGATTCGCGGCTCGAGCGCCGCTCCTACAGGGAATTCGCCCCTGGTTATCAATCTGGAAGGGCACGGCCGTGAAACCCGCCTGGCGCCGGGCATGGACCTGAGTCGGACGCTGGGCTGGTTTACCAGCCTGTATCCGGTATCGCTGCCGTTCTCCGACGACCCGCGCCAGCACCTGTTTGCGGTATCGCAACAATTACAGCAAATCGAACCGGATGGCGGTGTGGGCTATGGCGCTTTGCGCTTTCTTGCTGACACCCCATTGAATAACAGTCCCGATGCGCCGGTTACATTCAACTACCTGGGGCAGTACCACGACGATGCCTTGGTTCAGGGCTTTACGCCGTTGCGCGGTGGTGGCTCTGCCCAGGCGGGCGACAATCCCATGGCCTCGCCCCTGGCGATTAACGGTCAGGTGGTCGGCGGTCAGCTGGAGCTGGTCTGGGATTTTGCCTCCAGTGTGTATGACGAGCAGCAGATTGCGCATTGGTGTGGCCGTTACCGTCAGGCCTTGCAGGCATTGTTGGCTCTGGCGGATGCGCCCCGTGAAGCCTGTGCCGATCCGGCATTGGTAACGCCCCTGAACCGGACCGGGGATCTACCTGTGCTGTGGTGCCCGCATCCGGTGACGGGACGCACCACCGGTTACCAGGCCCTGGCCGCCAGCCTGGAAGGGCAGTGGCAGGTACGGGGCCTGCAATCGCGCAGTTTCCTGGAGCCTGGCTGGTTTGATCCGTCACTGAATGAAATGGCCGAACGCTATTACCGCACGGTGCGTCAGCAGCAGCCGGAAGGCCCTTACTACCTGCTGGGCTGGTCACTGGGGGGCGCCTTGTCCATGGAACTGGCCCATCGGCTGGAGCAGGCCGGTGAAACCGTGGCCTTTGTAGGCTTGCTGGATACCTATGTGCCGGGCCACGAAGTGGCGGAAGACCAGTGGTCATCGCCGCAGGCGCAGCAGACGTTACGTGAACATCTGGGCATGCTGCTGACCTCGGCGTCGTCCACGGCGCTGGATGATTGCATTGCGCGTCTGCGTGACAGCAAACCGGCGCAGTGGCCGCAGAACTTTGCGCAATGGCTGGCCACACAACCCATTGAGCCGGCGGTGGCCGATAGTGCTGCGCAGTTATTGCATGCCTGGGCGGTGGAGCAACATTTGCGGGATTTGTGTTGGGGCTATCAGCTGCCGACATTGCAAACCCCGGTACACAGTTGGTGGGCCAGTGAGCCGGCGGGCCGTGCCCGGACTCTTGAGAACGGGCTGGCCGCGTGGGTTGATTTCGCCCACAGCGACACCGTACCGGCGGATCATTTGACGATTGTGCGTGAGGCCACCTTTTTACAGAGCCTGCCGGCCCGGCTTGGGCAGAGCAAAGCTCAGCAGCCATTGACTGAAATGCCCGGCTAATCACTTTTTTTGTGCACTAGTCGTAAGGTTTGTAATCTGTATAATGCAGTTGCGAATCATTCCTATTACTGTAATTTTTACGATTGTTAGGAGAACGACCATGGGGAATCGGACCGAGAGCGGGCTGATCCGGGGGCTTAAGTGGGGCCGCAATCCGTTGGCGCTGGCGGTAGCCGCGGCACTGTCGGCGTCACCCGTCTGGGCAGACGAGCAGCAGGACGCTGATGAATTGCAGACTATCGAGGTGAATGCCGAGCAGTCAGAAGACGTGTACGGCGGAGACGACTTCGGCTATGTGGGCCAGCGAAGCCTCACTGCCACCAAGACGGATACGCCGGTGAAAGAAACGCCGCGTGCCGTTTCTATTGTTACCCGCGAGCAGATGGATGATCGCGCCTCGGTGAGCATTGCCGATGCCCTGCAGTACACGCCCAGTATTCAGGCGAACTTTTACGGCGAAGATAACAAGCAAGACTGGTTTGTTATTCGCGGTTTCAAACAGGCCAATAACGGTTTGTACCGTGATGGGACCCGGGTTTATTCCTATGGCTTTTACAGCTGGCAGCTGGATCCTTTTGCCCAGGAACGTGTAGAAATTATGCGTGGCCCGGCTTCCGTTTTGTATGGCCAGACTCCTCCGGGCGGCGTGATTAACGTTATCAGCAAGCGCCCTCAGGATTATTCCTTTGGTTCCGTGACTGCAGAATACGGTAGCTATGATCGCAAACAGCTGTCGGTGGATGTGGGCGGTGCTCCGTCGGAAGATGTGTCCTGGCGTGTTGTCGCGCTTGGTCGTGAAAACGGCACTCAGGTTGATGATCTGGAAGCCGAGCGCACCATGCTGGCACCGTCCTTGAAGCTGGGCCTGGGTGACCGGACCGAGCTGACATTGCTGGCGTCCTATCAGAAAGATGATTCCGACCCTTACCTGCAGTTCCTGCCCTCCAGCGGCACAATTTCGCCGAACCCCAATGGCAAAATCGACGATGACGTTGCCATCGGTAATCTGGATTACGAGCAGTTTGAACGTACCCAGGTTTCTTTCGGTTATCAGCTGGACCATGCGTTCAATGATTCGACCACTTTCCAGCAAAGTGCTCGCTACCAGCAAATCGATGTGGATCTGAAGCAGATGTACTCCCTGGGCTATCTGCCGGGCAGTGGTGATTCGCAGGTGATTCGTGGGCTTAGCGATGAAGATGGCGATGCCTACGGCGTTAACCTGGATAACCGTTTGATTCATACGTGGTCGATCAACAATGTGGAGCATACGTTGTTGGCCGGCATTGATTACCAAAGCTTGCACATCGACGGTAAGAGCTTTGGCAACCCGCTGATGGGCTACGAAGCGGCGCCGGGTATCTTCGCGCCGGCGACGCTGAATCCTTTTGATCCGCAGTACCGAAACGCGGATGAGTTGACCCCCGTTTCCTGTAATTTCGCCACCTTTGTGTGTACAGAGGTGACCAGCCGTCAGCGAACCACCATTGATGCTTATCAGGTCGGTGGCTATCTCCAGGACCAAATGAAGTTCGACAACAATCTGGTGCTGACTGTAGGTGCCCGTTTTGATCGGGCCAGTAGCGATATCGAGAATAAATCCACCGGCGTTGAGCAGAATATCGACAACGACAAGTGGACAGCCAATGCCGGCCTGGCCTGGTTGCTCAATGACAACCTGACTGCGTATACCAGCTACTCGCAGTTCTTCCAGCCGATTCTGCAACTGGACCAGAATGGCGACGCGGCCAAGCCGCAAGAGGGCGATCAGATCGAAGTGGGTATGAAGTTCCAGCCGGAAGGTATTGATGGTTACTTCAATGCGGCGGCATTCAAAATTACTCAGGAGAATCTGGCCTCCGGTCAAACCGGTACACCCGCGTTCCAGCAAATCGGAGAAGTGGAAAGTGAAGGCATCGAGCTGGAAGCTGTTGCCAATATCACCCCGAGCTTTAGCCTGCTGGCCAACGCTACCTGGATGGATCCGGAAATCGTTTCCGATAGCACACCGGCTGAAGAAGGTAATCGTCCGGTGAATATCGCGGATACCCTGTATTCGGCCTGGGCCAAGTACACCTTCCTGGGTGGCCCCTTGAACGGCTTCGCCATTGGTTCCGGTGTGCGTTATGTCAGTGATACCTACGGTGATAACACCGAGACCCTGAAAGTGCCGTCCTACACGGTCTGGGATGCCACTGTCAGCTACCGCTACAAGGACTTCAAGTTCCAGGTGGCGGCCAAGAACCTGGAAGACAAGCAGTACGTTGCGACCTGTGACTACTACTGCTGGTACGGCGACCGTCGCAATGTTATCGGCAGCGTGACCTATGCCTGGTAAGAGTCTTCACCGATCCATTCCGCTGCCCACCGGGCAGCGGCTGGATGTGTTCGAACAGGAGTTGGCACCGCAGTGGCGGTGCCAGTGGGACGACCAGGATCTGCTTACGGTGGAACTGACCGACGGCATCGCCCGTGTGGAGCAGCATTGTCAGGAACCGACGCAGCTTCTGCGTGCTGCCTGGGCGTTCTTTGTCTCGCAGCCGGATATGGAAGCCCTGCAGTTTGAGAGCGGTTTTAACGCTGCGTTCATGATTCAGGAAGAAAATCAGACAGCACGGCTGGAACGCGACATGTTCTGGCAGCTGCCCGGTGACTGGTTAAGCCAGGGCGATGCCTTGCCGTATCCGGTCACCATGATCATGGATGCATCCGGCCGGCGTCACCCACGACGCCGCGCCAAGCCGGCGGGGGAAGTGTACCGCCGTTTTGATACCGGTATTCAGGCGTGGGTGTCTCTGCGCACGCTGGATATTGAGGAAGACCTGCACCGTTTCATGCGCTGGCAGAACAGCGAGCGTGTGGCTGCCTTCTGGGAACAGAGCGGCACCCTGGAAGAGCATCGCGCATACCTGGAGAGCCAGGCGAAAGAATCGCGAGTGCTTAACCTGATCGGTTGCATAGATGATGAGCCCTTCGCTTACTTTGAAGCGTATTGGGCCAAGGAAGATCGCATCGCACCCTATTACGATGCACAGGATTTTGATCGCGGGATTCACATGCTGGTGGGCGAAGACCATCACCGTGGCCCGCACAAGGTAAAGGCATGGCTGAATGCGCTCTGCCATTACCTGTTTCTCGATGATTGTCGTACCACAAGGATTGTGTCCGAGCCACGCTCGGATAACGACAGGATGATTCAACACCTTCAAGCCAGGCGATTTGCCAAGCCAAAGGAGTTTGATTTTCCGCACAAGCGCGCAGCCCTGATGGTGCTGCATCGTGATGCGTTTTTTGAGCGTTGCGAGCTGAGCTGAAAATCACGGTTCGGATTTTTTCACTCTGAACCGCCATGGCGCGCTGCCCACCACTATCCGGCAGCAAGTGGCTGACTGTCCGAATTCTTCGGTGGTCGGTGTATGGATAAACCGGAGGCCGTTCGGTCTCCGCCACATTGAGGACATATCACCATGATCGTTCATTCTCAGGAATACGATGTCGTTGGTATTGGGTTTGGCCCGGCGAACCTGGCCATTGCCATTGCACTGGACGAGCAGAAAGACCTGGATGGTCTGCGTTACTGTTTCCTGGAAAAGCAGCCTCGTTTTGAATGGCACGGCGGCATGTTGCTGGAAGGTACTCGCATGCAGGTGTCATTTCTGAAAGACCTGGCGACCCTGCGCAATCCCGCCAGCCGTTTCACCTTTGTTAATTATCTGCATGACAACAATCGTCTCGATTCCTTTATCAACATGGGCACGTTTTTTCCTACCCGTGTGGAATATAACGATTACATGCGCTGGTCCGCCGATCAGTTTAAAGAGCATGTGCACTATGGTCAGGAAGTGATTGCCATTGAGCCGGTGGAGCAGGGTGGTGAAGTGGAATGGGTGCGCGTGCGTTCGCGTAATGCCGACGGTAGTGAGCAAGAGATTTTTACTCGAAACCTGGTTATCGGCATCGGTGGTTACCCGAAGATTCCGGCGGTGTTCGCCGGGAAGATGGGTGAAAACATGGTTCACTCATCGCGCTATAAACACGAATACGAGCGGTTTGCTCGCCACGAAACGCCACGTATTGCGGTGATCGGAGCAGGCCAGAGTGCCGCTGAAATTTACCTGGATCTGATGGACCAGTACCCGGATGGCAAGATGGATCTGGTCAGCCGCAGCCGGGCCCTGCACCCGGCCGATGACAGTGCTTTTGTGAACGAAATTTTCGATCCAGCGTTCACGGATACTATCTACGCCCGGCCGGAATCCGAGCGGCAGGATTTTCTCAAGCGTTTCAGCCAGACCAATTACGCGGTAGTGGATCTGGCGGAAATTGAACAGATCTACGAGCGTCTTTACCTGCAGAAAGTCACCGGCAAGATGCAGCACCGCTTCCTGTCCAACCGCGATATCGTTGGTGTGCAGAATGATGGCACCCGTGTGCTGTTGACCCTGCGCAACAAGGACACCGGCGTGGAACAGACCGAAGTCTACGATGGGGTGGTGCTGGCCACCGGTTATAACCGTAATGGCCATGAGCAGTTGCTCTCGCCCATGGCGGACTGGATGTCCGAGAAAGACGTGGAGCGTTGTTACCGTTTGCCCATGGCATCAGGCTGCCATGCCAATGTGTTCCTGCAGGGGTGTTGTGAAGAAACTCATGGCCTCAGCGACACCCTGTTGTCGATCCTGGCGGTACGCTCCCAGGAAGTGGTGGATGCGTTGATAGAACGGCAGAGCCGGCCGCTCGAAACGGCCTGTGCAAGCTGATGATTCCTGCTCTGGCCCCCTTGTTTCAAGGGGGCTTCTCTTCCTATGGCCACTTGTTACGGTTGGCCGAGCCGAACGATACGGCCATCCCGTTAACCGATCTGTTTGATGCCGGCCGGTTACGGCAGTCGTTGCATCAATTTCGCCCTGACTTGAAGGGGGAGGACGAGCGGGCACTGCTCTCCATCTGGAGTAAATACTATTTCTTGCGGCTGTTGCCGCCGGTGCTTGCGGCCAACCTGATCCTGCAACGTGAATTACCATTGTCGGTGGAGGTGCTGGCGGTTGAGGTGGATGCGCAAGGGTTGCCCGGTGTCTTCGTGTTGCCGGATGACGGACAACAACTTGTGGCAACCGCGCACCCGCTTTCCCGATTCGAGGGAATAATGCGGGATAATTTACAACCGGTTATCACTGCCTGGCAGCAGGCACTGGGGTTATCCACCCGGGTGCTGTGGAGTAATGCCAGCCGTTACATCCACTGGTTCACGGGGGAATTGAAAGGGGCCGGCTTGCCGGAGGTGCTCTGGGCGCCGGGGCGAGCGTTGCTTGATCAGCCCAGCTTTGAAAACGGTGACAGAAACCCCTTGTTTGGGGCCTACCAGGACAGGATGAACGCCAACACCGGCACTGTGATGACCGTGCGGCGCACCTGTTGTATTCGTTTTCGTTTGCCGGAGGCGGCGTTGTGTGAAGATTGCCCTCGGCTGTGTCGCAAGGGCATGGCAGCGTAAGCCGTTAACGGGGCAGGGCAATCCAGCTCAGCACACCTTGCTGCCGTTCGCGCCAGCGAAAAGGGATGGTGGCACCAAGCTTCCAGTCTGGCGACAGGGTTTTCAGCAGGGTCAGTGAGCGGGTCTCCCGGCGCTCCGCGTCATGGAAATAAAAGCGTTTTCCGGTGATCGGGTAGAGCGCCTTGAACAGGCTTTCCTTGGCGGAAAAAATCAGCGTGATGCGATTGGCGCGCTGAATATCCGATAACCCTTCCAGCTGTTCGCGTTCTTCGTGGGTCAGCAATTCCCGGCACAGACGGGCTGCCCGTTCTGCGCTGAGCCATTGCTCTGTGTCCAGCCCTACGGTCAGCCAATGGCGTGCATCGGCGACCATCACTTCAGCAATGCCCTGGCTGTGGGTAATGCTGCCCAGACTGCCAGCGGGCCATTGTGGTGCCCGGTCGGGTCCCAGGGCCGGGATACCCTTAATGCCCAGCATCGCCAGTGCTTCACGGGCGCACCATCGCCCCGCCAGATATTCGCTGCGGCGTTTGGCCACCGCCGTACTCAGGGAGGGCGGCAGGGGGATGTCTGCCTGGGCAAAGCTGTCGTCGCAGAGGCGTTCAGGGGCGTAATGACAGCCCACGCGCACCAGTCCGGTGGCGAGCTCTTCGCGGTGCAGGTGAGTCAGGCATGCGGGGTGATGGAATAATGACATGATCAGCAGATTTCCCGGTTGCCGGTACTATATCAGAGGTGCCAGCCGGAGACCCCAACTGCGGGGTAATTTGATCCTCACCGCGATGCCACAACTGCTACACTAGGCGTATACACTGGCCGTGCGTGGCTGGTCTCCTTGCCACCTTTCTTTGCCACAGGCTGCTCCCGTGACTGATGCCTCTTTTTCTTCCCTGCCGCTGTCTGCGGAACTGCTCGCCAACCTGAACACGCTGGGTTACACCACCATGACCCCGGTGCAGGCACAAAGCCTGCCATTTGTGCTCAAAGGGCATGACGTGATTGCCCAGGCCAGCACCGGCAGTGGCAAGACGGCGGCTTTCGGTCTTGGCCTGCTGCATCCATTGAATCCACGCTATTACGGTTGCCAGGCGTTGGTGCTGTGCCCCACCCGGGAGCTGGCCGATCAGGTGGCCGGGGAAATCCGCCGGCTGGCTCGTGGCCCCGGTAATATCAAGGTGCTGACCCTGTGTGGCGGGCAACCCATCGGCCCGCAGATTGGCTCGCTGGAACATGGGGCCCAGATCGTGGTGGGCACGCCGGGGCGTGTGCTCAAACATTTGAGCAAGGGCACGCTGAGCCTTGAAGGGCTGAATACACTGGTATTGGATGAAGCGGATCGCATGCTCGATATGGGGTTTTACGACAGCATTGCCGAGGTGATCCGGCAGACGCCATCACGTCGCCAGACCCTGTTGTTTTCGGCGACCTATCCGGTAGGGATCAAGCAGCTGGCGGAAACCTTCATGAACAACCCTCAGCATGTAGAAGTGGAAGTGCTCCACGATAACAGCCAGATCGAACAGCGCTACTACGAAGTAGACCCTGCTGAGCGGGAAGAGGCGGTGGCCCGTGCCATTGCCTGTTTCCGGCCGGTGTCCTGCGTGGTGTTCTGTGTGACCAAAAAACAATGTCAGGACGTGGTGAACCAGCTTTGCCGGCAGGGGATGTCGGCCATGGTGCTCAACAGTGACCTTGAACAGCGCGAGCGTGATGAGGTGCTGACGTTGTTTGCCAATCGCAGCCTGTCGGTACTGGTGGCCACGGATGTGGCAGCGCGGGGCCTGGATATCGATAACCTGGATATGGTCATCAATGCGGAACTCTCCCATGAGCCGCAGACCCATATTCACCGTGTCGGCCGCACTGGCCGTGCCGGTGAAAAAGGCCTGGCCATCAACCTGGTAGCGCCACGCGAATCCCGCCGTGCCATGGCCATTGAAGAATTGCAGGGCGCGCCCCTGAACTGGCACCCGGTGAGCAGCCTCAAACCCCGTGAAGGTGACACCTTACACCCCCCGACAATTACGTTGTGCATCGGCGCTGGCCGCAAGGACAAACTTCGCCCTGGCGATATTCTGGGTGCGCTGACCGGTGATGCGGGGATTGCCGGCAACAAGGTGGGCAAGATTACCGTCACGGATTATCAAGCCTATGTGGCTATTGATCGTGACAGCGCAGATCTGGCGTTGGAGCGATTATTGAAAGGCAAAATCAAAGGCAAAAACCGGCGCGTTAAAAAGCTGTAACCTTTCCCGAGCTGTGGCCGGAGAGTCTCTCCGGCCACTTCCTCCATGCTTGTCATTTTCCCCCGTCAGTTCACGCAGAGTACGCAAGGTTTTTTCAGAGGCGGCCAGATGTTGGTCGTCGATTCAATGAAACGTGTCTGTATGTCGCCATAACCGTTACCGGGCTTTCTGTTGTTCCCACTGTGAGGGAGGAATCCCGAACCAGCGCGAGAATGCTCTGGAAAATGCGCTCAGGTCGGCATAGCCGAGCAGGTCGGAAAGTTGGGTGACTTGCAGGGTGGAGTCCCGCAAATAACGCAGTGCCATTTTCTGTCGCGTCTCATCCAGCACGGCCTGGAAGGACGTGCCGGAATCACTGAGCCGCCGTTGCAGGGTGCGGCGGCTCATGGCCATGCACCGGGCAATGTGGTCCACGGTCACCCGTCCCTGTGGCAGCAGGTCGCGGAGCAGGTTGCTCACATAGCCGGGCAATTCCAGATCCGTGAGGTTCTGCATGGTGTCCAGATGTTCCCGGATCAAACGGTGCAGCGTCGGGTCGGCCTGGCTGAGTGGCAATTCCAGTTCCGCCGGTTTCAGGAGCAGGGCCGTGGTATCGCTGTTGAACTGGGGGGAAACGCCCAGCACTTTCTGATAGGCCGCGAGGGGCGCCTGCCGGGCGTGTTCAAGCAGCATGGGGTGGGGGTGCCAGTTTTCTCCCATCAGTGTCTGCAGCAGCTTGCGGCCAACCCCCAGTGCCAGTTCCGCGCCCTGGTTGATGCCGGGCTGGCCCGGCTCCAGCACCCGGTAGGCCAACTGGACCTGGTCACCATACGCACTGACCTCCACGTGAGCGGCGCCCATGTGCAGATGGAAGTACTGCTTGAGTTCCGTGAGGGCTTCGCCAACCGTGCGTGCGTTGTTAAGCAGGTACAAAATCGGCCCGAAGATCGATACTCCCTGACTGAGCCCCAACTTCAGGCCGAACAACGGGTCGCCGCTGCGCGCCGCACTCAGTTTCAACAGCTCCAGAAAACGCCGGTAAGACACCAGGCCCTGAAGGTTGTCCAGAGTGTTCTCCGGCAGGCCGGCAT
>NZ_LWEZ01001173.1:0-21647 GCF_001634945.1 Alcanivorax sp. HI0044 | reverse complement strand
AAAAGTTATACATGGGTGCCGTTGTGGCGATGCGGCATAACCCCAGCATTCGGCGCCAATATCAACGGCTGTGTGCTGCAGGCAAACGAAAGATGTCAGCGCTGGGCGCGGCCATGAGAAAACTGGTGCACATCGCTTACGGCGTGCTGGCGCACCAGAAAGAATATGAACCACAGCCCGTTTGAGAGGGGTTGTGGTTCATTGGGAGAGACGGTATCTACAAACCACAAAACACACCATCCACTCGTAGGTCGTGTTTACCCAAGGGCACAGAGAGGTCGAAGGCCGTAACCCGACATAGGCCTGAGACTCAGCCGCTCGTTTGAGCAGACACCAGCACGCCACCAGCAACCCCAGAAACCCAGCCAGACCACGGGGGTCCCGCAGCATGGATTGGCTCAGCCCGAACCCCATAAACGCCACCACAACCAGGGCACCAGACAACGCAAAGGCCTGCACTTCACGGTTACGCGCTTTGACGCCCCG
Organism: Alcanivorax sp. HI0044; assembly: GCF_001634945.1. NCBI lineage: Bacteria > Pseudomonadati > Pseudomonadota > Gammaproteobacteria > Oceanospirillales > Alcanivoracaceae > Alcanivorax > Alcanivorax sp. HI0044. Next base: position 21,161 of record NZ_LWEZ01001173.1, on the reverse strand, counting down.
GTACCAATAACGACAGAACAACCCCAAAGGCAATAGATACAAAGCAAGCAGCGACACCAACCCAACCACACCCCGCCGAGCGAAGGTATCCACAGTATCGCTGTGCAACTGATCATACCGGCTAACACCCCGATTAAAGCGCCCTTCGGCCACCCACAGGTCCCGTTGGGACTCGAGCTTACCCTCGCCCCACCCCAACAACGGCTTGTGCTGGATCAGGAGCCAACCGGCCCGCCACATCTCCAGCCGCAATCCTAGCGAAGAGCCGGCCTCCCCCTGAGTATATCGTTGAAGGTTTTCCACCCCTTCACCTACCCGCGCAGTCACCGACGCCCGCGGCAGAAACGCCATCGCCAATAGTGTCGCCATCAAGATCGCCACCAAGGCAACCATCCGCCTACGGGGCAAGGAGACAAACGCAGCCACACACACTAATAGCGCCAACGTAGGAAATACCACCCAGCCACCGCGCGTGCCCGATAACACTGACGCCAACAGCCCGGCTAATGCAGCCAGAACCAACAGCGCCTTCTGCCACACACCAAGTCGGCCAGCCCGCTCGCCCCGCAAAGACACCAGAGCAACCAACGATAGAGTACCTAACAGCAGTGCGATATTACCGAACGGAATCGCATTCATCCCGTTATCAGGGCGCCAGCGGCCAAGCCAAAAGTGCTCGTATGCCGCAATTCCACCGGCAAAGAGCGCTCCGACTGCCACACCCCACCACCAGACCATGGGAGAGGGAGGCACACGCCGCCAAGCCAGCAAAACCAGGCCCGCAAACAAAGGCCACACAGGCAGCCACCGCCCCTCACCGCCAGCCCCTACCGGCCACTGGCCGGCACGCCAGACATCCGCAAGCCATAGCAGGGAAAAAACCATTAGCACCAAGAGGATGGCGATATCATCCGCCGCCAGCCGCCCCGCCTCCCGCTGACAAGCCGCCAGGCACAACAACGCCATGCCAACAGCCAACACAGGTAACACCGCATAGGCAGACTGAAATACCAGCAGAAAAGAAAGAAAAGCAAACAGCAGAACGCTCGCCGATAACCGGCACAATCGAATCAAACACCCACCCCATCGGCAGCTCGAATTAGGCCGAAGGACGTAATCCGACCTCCTAGCTATACACGAGAGCGAACACCCAATAACTTTAGAACATTAGGCCCAGGAAAAGTCCATATACCAAGCTTGATCCAGACCGCAACCATCGCCACCAGATTTTGCGCCACCAAGACAAACGCCAAGGCAAGCGTTGCACCCAATGCCCCCAACCAAGGAGACAGAAGAAAAAAACCTAGCAACCCGATAGCATTACAACACAAGGCGATATTACGCATACTACGGTCATACCCAGTCATGTTCAGCAAAAAAGCCACTGATCCTGTAGCTACATTAACGAGCTGCGCCAAAGCCAATATTCTCAGCAGACTTGCAGCCTCACTAAAACCTTCGCCAAAGAAACCTAATATCCATTCTGGAAATAACAGACAAACCAACAAAAAAGGCGCTGACAAGATAAGCCCAAGCAAGGCAGCTCTGCGAGCAGCACGCTCAAGCTCAGCCAGTCTCCCCTGATGAAAAAGGGTCGCAAAAAGCGGCGGAAAAACCGCATTAACCACCATCAAAACAAAAACAACAGAAATGGCAATTTGCTGAGAAGACTTAAATAGACCAAGCTCAACGCTTCCAAGAAACTTACCAGCAATCATGATGCTGAGTACCTGCTGCATTAAGCCCGCCATGCTCATGAGAAAAAATGACAGAGAAACATTTCTGAACTCAGCCAAATCAACAGAATCAAGCCCAGAAAATCGCCGAACAACGTGATGACGAACGAGCCAGATCTCCGCGACACAGTGCCCTATAACCGCAATGAGAACTGCAGCAACCAGATATGACCACCCAAGCCAGGAAATATCCGGAGACTGCAGCTCAGACAATGTTTCTATAAGCAGCAGCAACGTACCGGCAACAAGAGAGATAGCCCCATTTTCTTGAAAACCGGCAGTGGCGGGTTTCCTCACCCCCTTAAAAAATCCCGCTAATAAAAAGCTCCAAGTGTAAAAAGGAATCGCAAAACCAATCCCCAACAGTACAGAGGAAAGGCCCGGGAGCTCAAAGAATTCCTCGACATGATCTCGCAGAAAAAAAATCGCTATTAACAGCGGAACACTTACTTTCAGGCTTCGCAAACTTGCTACGTAGAGATAGCCTCCAACCTTGACAGAGTTGAAATCACGACCGACAAAGCGAATGAGTGCATTATCCATCCCTCTTCGAGAAAGTATGCCAGCACCTAGCAAAACGCTTTGCGCTAAAGCGTAAACACCAACCCCTCTTAGGCCATAGAGATTCCCAACGATCACAGCTAACGAAAGAGCACCAAAGGCTGATATCCCTTTAGCCAAAAAAGTACGAACCATCGCTCGACCTGTCGAACTAGAAACACGATTCGCAAAAAAAAGCAAAAAATTAAAAATAATCTATCCCTCAAAAAACGACATCAAACCATCCAACAAATAAAATCTACCCCCCCCCTAAAGCCGCACGTACGTTTTTAACAACAAAACCGACTTCTTCATTCGACATATCAGGATAAAGAGGCAGAGAAACACAGCCTCTCCAGTATTTCTCTGTATTAGGAAACTTTGACTCGTCGAGCTCGTAACGTAAACGGTAATAACTCATGTGATGAAGAGGACGATAATGAACTGATGTACCAACCCCCCTCTCGTTCATCATGTCAATAAACTGCTCCCTTGTAAGAACGGCTTGTTGAGTAAAAATCAACGGGTACAAATGGTGAGCGTGTTGATCAGCCATAACTCGAGACCTAACCAAGTCAACACCTACCAGGTCAGAAAATTCATCCGTGTATCTAGCTGCAATATCCTGTCTTCGCTGACGAAAATCCCAAGCTTTTTCAAATTGAGCCACACCTACCGCTGCATTGATATCGGGCAGATTATACTTAAAGCCTGGCGCCTTAACATCATAAACCCAAGAACCAGCTTTAGTACTAGTAAACCGGTCCCACACATCGCGGTCGATACCATGTAAACGCATCATTTTGGCACGACTGGCTATATCGTCATTGTTCGTAACCAGCATTCCACCTTCACCGCAAGTTATCGTCTTATTGGCATAGAAGCTGAAACAAGTGACATCCCCTACACTTCCAACAGGCCCATAGACATCATAGGAAGGGAAAGCATGCGCCGCATCCTGAACAAGCTTTACATTGTATTTTTCACAAATCCTTAGAAGCCCACCCTCTGAAACCAAATCCACAGATTGGCCGCCAAAATGAACAGCTATAACAGCTTTTACGTCTGGATTACTTAAAATAGCATCTTCAACAGATTGAGCTGTTATCAAAAGAGTATCAGGATCAACGTCAATAAATACAGGATCAGCCCCTACATAACGTATCACTTCAGCCGAAGCTGTAAACGTCAACGACGGAACCACAACCTTGTCGCCAGGCCCCACCCCCAAAGCCTCAATAGCCAAATGTAAAGCAGCAGTGCAAGAATTAACTGCCAGCGCATGCTTTACACCACAATAATCCGCAAAAAGCGCTTCGAAATCCTTTACCCACTTGCCAGTTGTGAGCCAGCCAGACTCTAAAACAGAACGAACGTTTTCAATTTCTTTAGAAACGGGAGAAAGACGAAAAAAAGGAACGTCCACAATCAACCTCGAAGAATTTTTGTAAAGGTTTTAAGCATCACGCCAACATCAAAAAAAAGCGAGCGCCTCTCAATATACAATTCATACAAATCCAGCTTCCTGGGAAGAATGACGGTTCTGTATACTTCATTGGGATCATCGTATTCAGAAAGCATTCCTTCTTCGTCACTAAATTCAATAGCTGCCGGGTCTGTTATACCTGGTCTGACACGGTGAACTTTTGACCATCTATCAGGATAAGCCTCAACCCACTTTCTCACCTCGGGCCTCGGTCCAACAATAGACATATCACCTTTTAAAACGTTAACAAACTGCGGAAGCTCATCAAGTTTAGTTTTGCGAATAACTTGCCCGACTGAGGTGACACGACTGGAGTTTCCAGCATCAAATGCCCCCTGACTTGCTACCGGATCGTGGGACATACTGCGAAATTTCATTATTTCAAAATCTCGCCCACCAAGGCCCACCCTAATCTGGCGAAAAAAGACAGGCCCGGAGGAGTCAGCTTTTACGGCAACAGCCACAGCTAGCATGACCGGCGCAAGGGCAACTAGTGCGCAAAGGGACAAGACAATGTCAAAAAAACGCTTAGCCACTACAATACTTCCTTGCCAATTCCGGCTCTTCAGAAAAAACCCTCTTGATATCTTCAAGCTCGGATTCGCTCAGTCGGTCTTTCCACTTTTCGTTATTTCCAGGCTCAATATTATTTTCATAAGCGGTTATCACAGGCTCTGAATTAACACCGATCCAGTCACAAAGAGATTCAATCGTCTGCGGGTCCTTCATCAGCTCCTCATAACGCAGCATAAACACCTGATCACTGGGCACGACCGAGAGCTGCTGCTCTGTAACCTGAACGCATTTCATCCATTGCCAGGCGCAAACCTCGTGCAGGGGAAGCACGGACACATCTTTCTGAATCCCCGCGTATCTCGGCCCCCATACCGCTATAGCTTTTTTTCGCCTGAAAAAAAGCCTGTTACGCACGAACCAAAGAGCATATTTAAAATTTGCCCATGGGAAATAGCGAATTTTATCAAAAAGATAACCTTTATCGGTTGGCGCTTGCCACAACCTAATTGCTGATTCAGCTACAGCTCGCCCATCCCTAACAATATGGATGAATAAAGCATCTGGAAAAGCCTTATAAAGAAGCCCTGGTCTAAGCGAGTTGGGCACAGACTTCTCGACAATAAACTTCGCATCCGGCTTTCTGACATCTTTGTCAACCAGCCGAGGAAGTTGCTTTCTCATCCAGTCCAGCTGTCGCTGCCCAACAGAGTCAACCTCTATTTCATCATGCTCCAACCCTTCGTTCCCATATCGCCATATATAACCAACATCATAAGGAACTCGTGAGACATCAGGGCTAGCAGCCAGTGTATCTCTTAGAAATTTCGTGCCAGAGCGGCCAGCTCCGATAATAAAAATGGGACGCATTAATGAATCAACTCCTTGACTTCCCCAACCAGCATAGAAACGACTGATTTTTCAGAGAAGCGATCTTGTGCAAACCGCATTATTTCATTCCTCCCCATAACTTCATGAGCATAAGAAGAAAGAAACCCTTCGACCTGAGAAAACAATGATACGGTATCCTCTAAATCAAAAGCCGCGCCCAAGTTATTCTCTTTTAGCATTCGTCCAAGAGAGGACGAATGCGATACGAATGCCAGACAAGGAAGTCCCGCGGCGAGATACATAATCGTTTTGCTCGGATAGGCTACTTTATCAACACCAGGAGTCAGAGAAACAAGACCGAAGTCCGCTGCCTGCATGGCCTTGATAGCATCAGAAAGTGGCCGATGACCAAGAAACGTTATTTCATCCTGCAAACCATTCTCTCTAACCATACGCTCCATAATTGAACGTACTGGACCATCGCCCATGAATGTAACAACGGCTAAATTCTTCTTGGCCAATTCAATAGCTAACTGGGTTAAAACCTCCAGATTCTGAAACCGGCCCAAACCGCCAGCAAAAAGTAACTTGTATGGCGCTCCATCAGCTCTTTTAACCGGCTCCCGCAGGACAGGTATTTCATCAAGAATAAAGTTGTTTATAACTTTTACATTATCGACTTCACAAGGCCTAGAGGCGATCGTATCTTTCATGTCAGCCGAGAGAGTCAGCACCAAATCAGACTTTACAACGTTCGCCGCATCAATCTTTCTCAAAGAGTCATAAACCCACTGTCTTTTTAAATTACCATTAATACTCATTGACTCAGGATGGATATCTTGGCAGTGATAAACAATTTTGAATCTTCGAAAGCAACGAGCGAACCGCAAGAGCAGGGGCATTATCACCGGCGGAGTCGAGCCAACCCAAATCACTTTTGCTCCTGAAAAAAGAGCAACACTGAAAACCCATACTGCATAATAAAGAGCTGAAAATATTTTCATTGGGATAGAAAATGTTCTTTCTGAGGGCATAGCCAAGCTCTTACAGGCGACCCCCCTCTCCGACGCCCACACTTTGCGCTGAAGCAACTGATCTGTTTGCTTTTCGTGGCAACTGCAAACCAGAACATTCATGCCTGATTTAGACATGCCCTCCGCAATTCCTTTAAGCATAATTGCATACGGATAATTCTGGGGCCAAAAATAACGATGAACAATTGCTATATCAGGCTTCATTTTGTTGCTACCAGTCATACCGGCTGAACTCATCCATGTTTTTCCAATGACTGGCCAGCTTGGCCGTCCCGGTGATCAAACGCACTACGCGCTCGGAAACATTACGTACCTTGTAAGCATCAGGGATTTCACGCTCAGTCCCAGAAAACACATCCCGTGAAGCAGTAGCGATGCGCACACCGTCAATCAGCACCTCTTTGTCCAGCCCGGTCAACGCAATAGCACCCGTATCGAGGGCTTCTGGGCGCTCAATGGAACGACGTAGTGTTACCGCAGGGAAGTCGAGGATAGAAGATTCTTCACTGATGGTACCGCTATCTGAAATCGCACAGAAAGCCGTCATTTGCAGCTTGTTATAATCAAAGAACCCGAACGGCTTCAGGAAGCGAATTGCCTCACTGTCATCCGCCAGGCCCAGTTTCTCCAGGCGATTACGGGTGCGGGGATGCGTGGACACCACCACCGGAAACCCGAACTCTTCGTGAAGAGCCTGCAAGGCTTCAACCACCTTCTTCAGATTCTCTCGGCTGTCCACATTTTCTTCCCGATGGACGCTGACAATAAAGAAGCGGCCTTCTTCCAGCCCCAATCGCTTGAGGATGTCTGATTGTTGAATACTTGGCAGAGAGTGCTCAAGCACCTCACGCATCGGAGAGCCCGTGAGGTAAATAAAGCGATGTGGCAGACCTTCGCTGATCAAGTGCCGCCGAGCGTGCTCTGTGTAAACCAGATTAAAATCGGCGAGGTGATCCACTAATTTACGGTTGATTTCTTCAGGCACATTGGCATCGAAACTGCGGTTACCGGCTTCCATATGGTAAGTCGGAATTTTCATGCGCTTTGCCATAAGCGTCGCGGTGGCGCTGTTGGTATCCCCCAGCACCAGCACCGCATCCGGCTTCTCCTGCAACAAGACCTCTTCTGTCTTGATCAGAATTTCACCCAGGCTTCGACCTAGTGAAGAAGTATCCACATTCAGGAAGTGATCTGGCTTGCGAACACCAAGTTCCTCGAAGAAGACATCATTTAGCTCGTAATCATAATTCTGGCCCGTATGGACAATCTTGTGATCCACAACCTGATCCAGTGCCGCCATCACACGGGCGAGGCGAATAATTTCCGGGCGTGTACCCAGAATCGTCATTACTTTCATCAATCAGCTCCCCTGATCCGTAAGGACCGGCAGAAAATACGTGTCTGGCGCTTCGGGATCGAAAATCTCATGACTCCAAAACAGCGTCATCAGCTCTGTATCGCCCACATTGGTAATACTATGGGTATGCAGCGTTGGCATATCGATATAGACCGGATCATCCCCGGACACCCTAAATTCCTTGACTTCACCATCAAACAAACGGCGTAACCGAATCACCGCTTCACCACGAATCACCAGAAATCGCTCGACTTTGCCAAAGTGAAAATGGTTACCCCGGGTAATACCCGGCTTGGTGGTTGACAGAAAAGCCTGCCCCCCGTTATCGGCTTTCACGGCCTCAAATAGTGAACCCCGATTATCGGTATGTAGCGTCAGCTCGCAGGGGTAATGTGCCGGGTACAAAAAGGAGCGTAAGGTATTGAACAACTGCAAATCGAAATTATCGCGTAGATCGGGGACAACATGAGCAGCATAACTGGCATGCATGGCTGAAAGCTTGCCAGCAACCTCAGCCGCAGAGATAACCTGGCCTTTCAGCCGAATTTCGCCGCTCTGGCCCCGCTCCACCGCGTCCACTATACGAGCACAAATATCCTGAGCATGGAGGAGCTCCAGCATGCCACCGGGATTGATCGACAGAGGCTCACCATCAACAATCTGCTGACAAAAAGTAAATACCGCTGAGTTATAAAAAGGGCGTCCGCCCTCACCAAAGACATGAGGCAATACCAAATCGGAATAATGGGCATTCTCAGTTTCTGCCCACCCTTGAAAAACACGACCCGCACCCGCCTTTCCACGGCCATAGGCGTTATCGCGCTCTTTATGAATGGTGTTGCTATAGAGCAAGTGAGGCTTGGCATTGACTCGAGTGAGTGAATCAACCAGGCGATTCGCCAAGTCGATATTCCCTTGTTCAAGCTCAGCATCTTCTGCTCGGTTGATTCCAGCACAGTGAACGACAACATCAGCACCGTCCAGCGCAGCATCAAGCACGGCATCATCATTGAAGGCCTTGCGATCCAATGCGATAACAGTATCTTTCCAGCCGTCCAGAACACTCAAGTGACACTGCAAATGCCAACCCAACAAGCCGGCAGCGCCGGTAATCACCGTTTTCATAACAATTCCTTTTCCCTAATCCAACCCATATCTCTATAGCCACTATGCTTGCACAGCGAACGTAGTCACCAGGCTTCCAGACTTAGCCGTTTAAGGCTTCCTGAACCTCAGGCAAGGTCAAAAGAAGATCCTTGAGTTCTTCCTTAGAAAGCTGATACGTATTATGGGAGTGGTAATCTTCCGTGCTAGCCTCCTCTACATCGCCTTCGGTAAAGAACTTGGCATAGTTAAGATCACGGTTGTCGTAGCTGACACGGTAATACTCGCCCATGTCATCGGAACGCAGCAGCTCCTCTGCACTGGCCAGAGTTTCATACAGTTTTTCACCATGGCGCCAACCAATAACCCGAATCTCATTGCTGGCTTCAAAAATATCCAGCAGGGTTTCCGCCAAAAGCTGCACGGTACAGGCCGGGGCTTTTTTGATGAAAATGTCCCCCTGACTAGCATTTTCAAAAGCAAAAGCAACCAGCTCAATGGCATCATTCAATGACAACATAAACCGAGTCATGGTCGGCTCAGTCAGCGTCAGGGTTTTACCTTCCTTAATTTGCTTAATAAATAGAGGAATCACGGATCCACGCGAACACATCACGTTGCCATAGCGCACACAGGAAATGACCGTATCATTGTCACCAAGCTGGCGACTGGAAGCCTGAGCCACCTTTTCCATCATCGCCTTGGACATGCCCATGGCATTAACAGGCATTACCGCCTTGTCCGTACTAAGACAGACAAGACTTTTCACGCCGGCATCAACGGCACTATCAATAACATTCTGGCTGCCGATAATATTGGTCTTGACCGCTTCCATCGGGAAGAATTCACAGGATGGAACCTGCTTAAGGGCCGCAGCGTGGAAGACCAGATCGACCCCTTTCATCGCCTTATCGACAGCAGCACGGTCACGCACATCACCAATATAAAACTTTAATTCTGGCCGCGAATAGGAAATACGCATTTCTTCCTGCTTGGCTTCATCCCGGCTTAAAATGCGGATCTCCGGATACCCTTCCGCAAGAAGCTTAGTGACCATTGTTTTACCGAATGATCCGGTACCGCCAGTAACAAGAACAACCTTATTCATCTTCTTTCCTCTAAAAATCCTTCATGATTTCTTGCGACTCTTGCGAAAAAATCAAAAGTTAACTTTGATGCTCTTGGCCATGAATAATCAGATGCAAGAGCACTTGCAGCTCTGCCTTTTTCAGCACGGAGCGCCTCAGATTCAATAAACTCGCCTATCGCATTTGCGATACTTTCTGGCGATTCAACATCACAATAAAGACCGGCATCTTTCAGAATTGATGGCATTGGCTGAAAATCAGAGCAAACCACAGGGGACGAAGACGCCATAGACTCCAAAAGTATATTTGGAAGGTTCTCGCAAGATGAAGCGAAGACAACGATATCCGAACTTCTATAAACTTCCGGTAAAGACTCAAAGCTCACCTTGCCTAAATATGAGACAACTTCTCTGCCGAATGCATCATTAGTACTGGCAATCTTTTTCCGAACCTTTTCCCCGTACCTAGACGCCTCAGAACCAAAAAGAAAAAGATTTAACGATGGATACTTCTCCGCCAACAATGAAATAGCATCAATCACTTCAATTTGATGTTTATACGTATTAAGCGTTGAAACATAGCAAATCTTTATATCATTGCTATTCCAGGATTTTCGATCAGTATAAGAGCAGAAAAAATCGGGATCTATTCCATGCGGAATAATTTCATTATTAACATCAGCAAAAGGAAATTGCTGACCTATCGTTTCAGCCGCATAGTTTGTCAAAAAAAGGCGAGCGCTAGCTTTCTGAAAAGACCAACCTTGAAGGAAACGCAATAATTCAACCCTAAGCCTAGCCTTACCAAGGCCTGCCGAACGTCTCTCTGATGGCAAGAATGGTTGCATGTTTTGCGACATAACCACATCAGGAACATTAACCGCTAGAGAGATCCCTCCCGGGACAAACAGGACATCACAAATGCGGTCAACTTCTTTTGGCAAGAAAACCCTTCTCCAGACCTGCCTATGGAAAACAGATTTATCAAACCATTCAATTGGAACCAGTTCCAACCAGGGCCTTTCTGGCAAATAGGGCAATACTCCGGGGATACCCCAAACAACGACACGACCAATACCCGATTCTTCTGGTGAGGCATTTTTTAAAATTTCGACCAAATGCTTCAGCCCACCACCACCCGTGATATTTGAAGCATCAATACCAACAGTTACTGTCGCATTCATCATTGGTAACCAAGCTTTTCCATTCTGGAACCAACCCTTTTCTCAAATTCGGTCAGACATTCTTCATCAAAATAATTCCTCCAATCCCCTACGGCCCCTTTCCTTAAAAAAGACCCCTTATCCTCTTGGCCATACTTCCTGCCTGATTTGTTTTTAAAAGAATGCCTCTCAACCACTTCTCTAACGACATTCAATTCAGGGTTATTGCCAGTAATTCTGAAGGCAAGATCGCTGAGTGTTTCAACTGGGTTTGTGCGTAGGTCTTCATATCTGACCCATTCAGCCGCATTCTTCTCCCATGCGTCAAAGAAATCAGACCAGTTAAACCCTGGTGATGGCGGAGTATCAAATGCCCATCTAATGAAGGCAGCCATATTTTTTTTTATATCATCATAATCGCTAACACCGAAAGATTTCCGGCATTGCTCTATAAATGAAGGATTCACATGGCTATTCCCTATAATGCAATGATGATACCAGGACACCATCACATCTCTTGGATCCCGCCACACAACAACCGTTCTCTCAAAGCCACCCTTAATCAATGAATGCCCGTGAAATATGGATTTCCTTTTTACTGGAAAAGTGTTCCTAGGAAAATCAATTCCACATACATCGGATAGCATTTCAGCAACCCATGACCCTCCTGACTTAGGAAACTCAACGAGCCTTATCGAATCTTCACTATCCGCAAAAAATCTCATAAATAGATGCCGATAAAGCCCTTCGAACTTCAGCAACAAACGAGACCTGTTACTATTACCTGACATCAATCTTGTCCTGGTAGAATTTTCTACTAACCTTAGAAAAAGACATTTTTTCCCTGTACGCCTTCATGAAATCCTCGTCCGCCATAAACTGTTTATAGGCATCTGCATACCACTTTTCACTGCCTCGGTTGACATTAGGAATCACCACATCCTGACCAGTGACACTCTCAATCCACTTCCGACCCAAATCTGTATCGACCTTATCGTGATGAATAAAGAGACATTTAAACTTCCCTTTTTCGGAAAATCCCAGCCCCGACTCGGTATCAAATTCAATATCTTCAAGACGAATACCGGTAAAACGAGAAAACTCTTTATCAAACCAAGCATCACAAGCGTAATGAGGGAAATATTCAGAAAAAATCTCCTGAAGAATACCCACCCCCTCTCCTTTCGCATATCCTGGATTCTTGGAAAAATAACTCACATACCAAAAAGGAAGATCCTGGAAAAACATTGACACATTTCTCTCTTCTGGCCTTCTCAATGGAACAATCATTAAAATCTCAGAGCTTCTTTTTATAAAAAAACGCCTTATGAAACGATCGATGAAAAAAAGCACTTTGTAAGCAAGCGTATAGCGATACTTAAAGCCGGGGGGACACATGACATTCCCATAGAGATCATGCATATTGACCCCTGACTTAAGCGCCTGAGAAAGTGACGTCGATCCAACTTTTCCATATTGATAGACAAAAACGCAATCTTCGCCTTTCAATTTAAAGTACTTCTCTAACATTATTTACCAAGCACCCTTTTCAGAAAGAAAACAACTAACCAAGCAGCGAGAATCAAAAACAACCCTTGTTGTAAACGCTGTGAATAAGTAGCGATTCCTGCCCAGAAAAATGAGGTAACGTACATCGCAACTGGTATCGAAAGAATATGCGAGACTGTAGAGAGCCTATACGTCACACGATAGAGAGCACACACTAAAAATGTTGCCAGAAAAGCGAATAAGACACCCCCAGAAAAGCCAACATAGTATATATGCTCACCGACAAAAAGAGCCGCAACGGAGTGGCCCGCGTCGATAAGACTCACCGAAAGATTGTCTACCGTATACAGAAAACCAAAGCCAAGCGGCTTGCTTTCCCATAAATTTCTCGGGAAGGCACCAGCAAAAAACAAAACAAATTGATCGATCACACCTTGCAGCCCAAGAGCCGCCCCCATACCTGGGTATTCATTAACGATCTGATCAACCAATCTATATGGAGATGTTGTCGAATCCTTCATCACATAGTGCAAAATATTTGATGCATCAGCCCCTGAGAATCGTAGCATCGACATAAACAAGCTAGCCACTGCTGCTGAAACCAAGAAAAGCCACTTATTAAAATAAAGATCGTAACTAAATATATATATCAGCAAAGGAACCAACATCCACGATGCAATCACAAGCCTACCGAATCCTCCCCACACAAAAAAACAGTAACTAAGAAAAACACAGGCCAGCATTACAAGTGCCGCCGTACCTTTGTACAGCGAAACTCCACGGAGAGAAAATGAAAATGCCACAACCAAACCTGGATAGAGGAAAAAATATGCCGATTTCCCAAATGCCAGACCAAGCAAAATAGTAATCACGCAAAATAAAGCAAACCAAAGCAGAAAAACATCACTTTTTCTTTCCCCTAAACTACTAAAATCACGTTTTCCTGTGGCGCCTATAGCAAATGCTGAGAGGAGCAACACAATGATTGCAGGCTCAATAACAAACTCGTAACCCACAACAATAAATATAACAAGAGGGCAGCAGACAAAAACATATAGCCCTAGAAGCCACATCAAGTGAAACAAATTCCTCTCGCTTGATATTTTTGTTATAGCAAAGACGCCGAAGAAAAATGAAATAATTGCAAGATTATCAGCTCCGACCAATGAAAAAACCAAGCTCAAAGTTAGTGCACAAAAAAACCAGAGCCATATAGAGTTAATCTTCATCGGCGCCAAACCTTAGAAAAAGTCATGTTAATTATTCAGAGTATTTGTACTCGTAGTAACCATATTCATTACTTTTTCTACGCTCCATACAGTTAAGAATCGCCCCTTTAATTTCTACATTATTCTGCGCAAAGCGAGTCAGGGTAACATCCACTTCTTTGACTGAGTTCACTCCAAAACGGGTGACGATAAGACTGCTACCTGCCAACTGACCAACAATGGCAGCATCTGTGACTGCCAGAATGGGGGGGGTATCTACAAGCACAATGTCATACTGCACGCTCAGGGACTCCATAAGCGACTTGAAGCGGTTATGCATGAGCAGCTCTGAAGGATTCGGTGGCACCTGGCCCCGAGGGATAAAGGCGAGATTTTCCATTTTGGTCGCTTGGATGACGGCTTCCTGCTCTTTCTGGCCTGAGAGATAGTCTGACAACCCCTCATCATTACGGTTATCAAAGAAACGGTGCATGTGCCCTTTACGCATATCGGCATCAATCACCACTACATTTTGCCCAGTTTGTGCTAATACTGCCGCCAAGTTGGCGGTGACGAAGGACTTGCCCACCCCTGGGCTAGGGCCGGATACCATGAGCACCTTGTTGCTGGCTTCCATCATGGCGAAGTGAAGACTGGTTCGAAGGCTGCGTAAGGCTTCGATTGCCAGATCGTTGGGGTCGGATAACGCAAGCAACGGTATGGGTTCTTTGTTCTTTTTGTGGCGCCGACGCTTCAGTGCCTCCAGTCTATCTACTTTCTGCTGATGCTCAGACAAGGGAATGGAGGCATAAACAGAGATGCCCTGCTCTTCCAGTTGTTCAGGGCTTTCGATGCCGCGATTGAAGGCAGCTTTAACTAACACATAGCCAACGGCCCCCATACCACCCAACATAGCTGCCAGGATGGCAACCAACGGCTTCTTGGGTTTAACTGGCTCAGGCTGTACCAGTGCCTTATCGATAATGCGAACACTACCCACCGTGCCCGCTTTCATGATACGCAGCTCCTGCACCTTGTTGAGCAGGCCCACGTAGATTTCCTGATTTACTTCCACATCGCGCATGAGGCGCAGGACTTCCTGCTGGGTTTCCGGTAATGCTTTGATTTGACTGTTGAGCTGTTCTTTTTCCTGGTTGAGAGAGCCACGCTGTTGAATCAGGGTGCGATAGGCCGGGTGCTCACGAGTAAAGCGGGCAGAAATTTCGCTTTCCTTGATTTTCAGCTCATTGATTTTTCCCTCAATGGCCACCAACCGCTCCAGTACCGACTGGGTTTCCAGGGACAAATCCACGGATTCGCTTTTCAGGCGATAGGCATTGAGCTTTTCTTCTGCCCCATTCAGCTTTTCTTTAATTTCGGGAAGTTGCTCGTCCAGAAAGTCCAAGCTATTTTCCGCTTCTGCGGACATGCGTTTAATGTTTTGCAGCAAATAGGTTTCGCCGATGGCATTCAGAATGGCGCGAATACGTGCCTTGCTGGGGCCGGTGATGGACATGGCAATAATGCCGGTGGATTTACCTTGCTCGCTAACGGAAAGGCGACCACGCAACAGGTTGACCGCTTTAGCGCGAGCTTGATGCACCAGCGTTAGCGGCTCTTCGCCGTATTGCCATTCGCCTAGCTCCAGCACAATGCGCTTGTCTTCACTGGTAATTGCGGTGCCCAGTGGAGCGCTGCCCACTTTCTGATCGTCGAGATACAGTACGGGCTGGCCATTTTCTTCAATCAGCGTGAAGGCTTTGCCTTCCAGGTTTTCCGGTACCTGGAAGGTTTTAATGGTGACAAAGGTTTCGCTGTCTCGGTAACCTGCAAACAGAGGTTGAGGTGCGAACTCAGGGGCAGGATCTGGCGCACCGATGCTGCCAATTAAAGGAAAGCGGTCAGGCTCGACCTTAATATCCAGCTGCAACTGGTCGATGATTTCTCCCAGCACCATCCGCGAACGGATGATCTGGATCTCCGCATCGGCAGAGGATTCTTCGGTGAACAGTTCGTTCAGTTCGGAAAAGCCGGGCACGCCACCCTGCTTGTCTTCCACTTGCAGCAAGGCATCGGCTTTGTAGATGGGCGTGGCCAGCAGGCCGTAAGCCACCCCCAGTGACAACGCAATCAAGGTGGTGCCGATAATCAACCAGCGATGGTCGACCAATAGGCCCCAGAGCCGTTGCAGATCAATTTCGTCAGCCATGCTGGACGACGACTGTGGCTGCCGTGCTGTGTTTGTTGCGTTTTCTGCCATGTTTTATTGCTCTGCTGTCTGTTTTTCTGTTGGGCGTTTTTTCGGGGCCCCTTGTAGGAGTTCCCTTCCAGGGGACGAATTCGAGCCTTGGCGAGTAAACGCCGGCTACCGACCCTTCATTTCGCGCTGGAAGGGCCACTTGTTGCTTATCACCCCTTTGGGCGATCTCCGCGCTGGCGCTTGGTTCGTCCCCTGGAAGGGAACTCCTACACAGCGGTGCTGTTTCCTGTCGAGCTGTGCCCGTGTACCGGCGGTTTCTCACCACCCCTTTGGGTGAGCTCCGCGCTGGCGCTTGGTTCGTCCCCTGGAAGGGAACTCCTACAGTGGCGCTATTTCCTGTCGAGCTGTGCCCGTGTACCGGCGGTTCTTACCACCCCTTTGGGTGATCTTCGCGCTGTCGCTTGGTTCGTCCCCTGGAAGGGAACTCCTACACAGCCGTGCTGTTTCTTGTCGAGCTTTGCCCATGTAACGGCGGTTTCTTACCACCCCTTTGGGTGATCTCCGCGCTGTCGCTCGGTTCGTCCCCTGGAAGGGAACTCCTACACAGCGGTGCTATTTCCTGTCGAGCTGTGCCCGTGTACCGGCGGTTTCTTACCACCCCTTTGGGTGAGCTCCGCGCTGGCGCTTGGTTCGTCCCCTGGAAGGGAACTCCTACACAGCGGTGCTATTTCCTGTCGAGCTGTGCCCGTGTACCGGCGGTTTCTTATCACCCCTTTGGGTGATTTCCGCGCTGGCGCTTGGTTCGTCCCCTGGAAGGGAACTCCTACAGTGCCCCCTAGAAGGGGGCACGATTCGCACCTCAAGAGGTGCTCCTACATAACTATCTACAGTTTTTCTGCCCAGGCTTTTGTGGCTTCGCGCATGGGCGGGTAGATTCTTTCGAAGGCATCCCGGCCGCGTTTGTAGGGGTCGGGGATGTCGTGGCCGCCATTCCAGTGAGTTAGCAGGAATGTCTTGCCGCTGGCTTCCGGGAAGGCTCTGCCCAGGCGTTCTTTCTGGCGGCTTTCCATGACCAGAATCAAATCGCTGTCGCGGCATAATTCACTGTCCAATTTGCGAGCCACATGCGTGCCACAGTCCAGGCCGTTTTCTTCCGCTACGGCGCGAGCAGTGGCTTCCATGTCCTGACCCACCAGCCCGACCAGACCAGCAGAAGACACGGCTTTTTCCGGCTTCAGCTCCCGCAGCATGGCGGCGACGGTGGGGCTGCGACAGATGTTGCCGTCGCAGACCACCAGAATGCGATTAAACATTACTCGTCCAGATCCCTTATCCGATCTCCCGCCAGTGCCCCGTAGTAGATGGTCTGGAAGGTCGGCAGAATATTCTTGATTACGCGGTTCCAGCGAGCCAGTGGCGCGGCGGTGACATAGACAATGTCGCGGCTTTGCAGGTCGAAACCATCCGCCAGAATCAGGGCTGTGGCGTCCTTGGCATTGAGCTGGTACAGGTCGATCAGGTGGTCACTGCCCTGGGGCGCGCGGCGCAGCACAAAGATACCGCGCGCATCTGCGGTGTCCTGGGTGTAGCCACCGGAAGATGACAGAGCTTCTGCCAGAGTCAGGCCATTACGGGTCATGGGCACAGGCTGGTTCTCACCCACTTCGCCCAGCACAAAGACTTTATTATCATCGTTGCGGGCCACGTGGATTACATCACCGGGGCGCAGCAAGACATTGTAGGCCGGGTTGCCTTCCTGGTAGACCGCCTTCAGCGACAGGGTATGTTCCTGCCCGTTACGGGTAAGAGTGACATCGTTCCAATCAGCCATTTCGGTCAACCCACCGGACGAATTCACCGCATCCAGCAGTCGCAGGGGCACATTGGTCACCGGGTAGGCGCCGGGTTGTTTGACCGCACCAGACACATAGACGCGCTGGCTGCGGAAAGCCGCAATGGTCACATCCACTTGCGGGTCTTCGATGTATTCGGCAATACGCTGGGCGATCAGGTCACGGATTTCGGTGACACGCAGGCCGACCACTTTGATCTTGCCGACGTAGGGATAAAAAATGGTGCCATCGTTATGTACCCAGTTACCGGATTCGGACGGGCTACGCATGGAACCCGCCGGAATGGTCAGCTCCGGGTGATCCCACACTGTTATTTGCAGTACATCACCGAGCCCGACCACGTAATCGTAATCTTCCGGTTCTTCGAGCAGGACCGGGGCCGGCTTGGCTTTGTCCTGGGGCTCGGCTTTCAGCACATTAGTGGTAATGGTATGCACCTGCACCACATCCGGCAGGGGCTCGGCTTCTTCCGCACTTTCGTCTTCATCGAGAAACCAGCCCGGCGAGGTGGAAATATGAGACCCCGGCACCACCGTACAGCCCGCCAACGACACTAAAAGGCCAGCAGCCAGAAACTTCCCAAATGGATTCATAGATACCTGCATAAACTCTGTTACCAATTTACGTGTCGGGTCCACTGAAGGCCGGCGGTGAACCGCTCACGCTCTTCATAGGTCACTACGGGTTCATCCGTAGCAGAAAGCAGCCAGTTCAGGCGACCGCCCAATAAGGGGTGACCGATACGCAATTCGGCCAAAACAATATCCTGTTCCTCTGCGGCCTGAAGAATCTCGTCTCCGTCCACATGCAGCACTGCCCGGGTGCCGCCTTCTTCATTCAAGGTCGCCTGGGAGAGACTGAGGGCCACCGTCACATCGTTACGGAAAAACTGCTGCAGGCCGAGGGTGATGGCCTGGGCATCCCCTTCCCAGGTACTGGCTAGGTTGCGGCCATGGTAACGGAAACCCGTTTGATAGGTACTGTGTTCGTACATGACATTGTGGCGCCGATCACTAAACCAGCTACCCGCCACGGTATCGGTCGCTTCCACAAAGAAACGTTGAGAGCCGCTACCCCAGCCGGTGACCACATCGACGCCAGCCAAAGACGATAGTTTCGAGGGCAAGCCCCCGGCTTCGTCCTCACCCATGAACTGGCCATAGATGCCCAACGGCACATCACCGGGATTCAAGGACAAGCGGAAGTCCACGCCACCAATTTGATTAGCGGGATCATCTGTCTCATCAGGGTTATCTGGTGATGCATTGTCCTTCCCGATCAATGCATTCCAAAGTGCCCGACCTCCCTGCGGGCGCCCTTCACCGCCCCATTGCGCCAGACGCGACAGGCCAATTTGCAGGGAATCCAGCGGCTTGAAAACAAAGCGGGCGCCCAGCAGACGAGCATCGGGCACCGCGCGATCCTGCTCCAGCTGCCCGGCAATCAGTTGCAAATCCCAGGGGCCGATCCAGCTGAGCCAGGGGCTTTCCGGTGCCAGCGGCATTTGCCGGGAAAGCCATAGCCCGGGCACCGGGCGGGCATTATTGGACAGGGCCAAAGAGCTTTGCCAGCCCGGACCCCACCAGCGATCGACAGCACCGACGCCCAGCTGCCAGTTGCCAATAATGCCGGCCAGGTAGGTGTCGTCCAGGCGCACATATTGGTTGTCGCGCTCGCCGTCCACATAGCCAATGGCCAGTTGCCCGGCCCAGCGGTCGCCCATGCCGTAAAGTGCCACCTGGCTGGTAACTTCGTCTTCTACCTGGGTATCAAAGCTGGTGTAGAGCGGCTCCTGGTTGGCGCCGCCCAGCTCAATGGAAACACCGCGGGTGCTTTTCTGTGCTTTCTGGAGGGCTTTTTCCAGAAACGCGGCGTGCTGGTTTTCACAGCGTTTGGCGTCGGCTTCCGGGAGGCTATGGCGGGCAAGGCGGTAGCTTTTCATCAGCGCGGCCCAGCTGATGGGCCAACTGAGGGTAACGCCATCCAGGCAACCCTGGGACTGCAGCGCCTCGATGTGATGGCGTGCGGACAGGTCCCCGGCGGGCACCCAAGGCGAAGCGGCCTGGGCGCTGGTGGCACACAGAAAGGCCAGCCCCCCGAGACTCCAACGGGTTAACTGTGAAGAAAACTGCACTAAGGACATCCTATCCAGCTGTTCTGACATCGAGGGGCGGATTATGCGTACTTTTTTTTGTCATCCATATGACAAGCTGCGGCATTTTACAGTTTGTTTACTGCAATGCGAATGGTTTGCAGCACTTACCCTACGTAATTCATACGTATTGGTGACGCAGGTCTTTTAATACTTGGGGTTAGGATGATAACGCCAGAAGATTTTTGTCTAACAATTCAGGAGTAAGGTGGGTTTTAGTATAGGTTTTGTAGGTCGGCTTAGCCTAAAGGCGTAAGCCGACATTTGCCGTTTACCTCCATAGCGACGCCAGATGTCGGGTTACGGCTTCGCCTAACACGACCTACGCGCTACGCCTAAGCCGACATTGAACCCGGGGATCAAATAGTCTCCGTAGGTCAGATTAGCCTAAAGGCGTCATCCGACATTGGGCCGTTGAAACTGTGCGAGCCCGAACGGGAACCTCTAAGCACCGTGAGGGATGCGCCCACACCCAACATCAGACCTTTTGCAGAGCATCCCGGATGGGGCTCTCGCCGGAGATAACATCGAACTCCTGGTTGCGGGTCTCCATTCGGGTGACTTCCGCCAGCACCTTGGCGACATCTTCGCGGGAGATTTCCCCAAAATCCTTTATTTTGCGCTCCAGTTTGATTTTTCCCAGCGGTGGCTCTTCGGTGAGGCGCCCCGGGCGGACAATGACATGGTCCAGGCCACTGCTGCGCAGGTGATTGTCCGCCTTGCCTTTGGCTTCGAAGTAATGACGCATTTTTTCCGGGCCACTGTCCGGATCATCGGCGCGCATCGAGCTAACCATGATAAAGCGATCCACATCCTGCTCTTTCGCCTGATCCACCAGCGAGATGGCGCCATTCTGGTCCACGTCGAGGGTTTTGTCCGGGCCGGTGTGAGGACCGGAGCCCGCCGTGAAAATAACCGTGTGCTGCCCTTTCAACGCCTCACGGCAGTCACCCTCCAGGTCGGCCACCACCACATCGTTAGCGCCCAGCTCTTTCAGGGACTGAGCCTGGGCCGCATCGCGCACCATGGCGGTGACATGAATATTGTCCGCTGCCAGATGGGGAATCAGCCGACGACCAATTTTGCCGTTTGCGCCTGCAATAAGAACGTTCACGCGGTTCTCCTTTTCCGGATGGGTATTAACAAGTGTTGTGATGGCACACCGGACTTTCAAGGGGACGGACCTGCCTCTGTAGATACCGTCTCTCCCAATGAACCACAACCCCTCTCAAACGGGCTGTGGTTCATATTCTTTCTGGTGCGCCAGCACGCCGTAAGCGATGTGCACCAGTTTTCTCATGGCCGCGCCCAGCGCTGACATCTTTCGTTTGCCTGCAGCACACAGCCGTTGATATTGGCGCCGAATGCTGGGGTTATGCCGCATCGCC
>NZ_LWEZ01001172.1:0-4980 GCF_001634945.1 Alcanivorax sp. HI0044 | reverse complement strand
CATCATTGAGGCCAACCTGCTGGTGCTCACCTCCAAAACGGCCGTCGCCTCGGAGCAGAGCCGCAAGGTGGATGCGCTGATCACCCGCTATGGTCTGCTCAATATCAATCGCTCCGTGTTCGATGAAGCGCCCGGGCTGGCGGGCTTGATGAATCGGTTGTGGTCAGCAGGGCAGCTGGTGCTACCGGATTTTTATACCGGGCTGTTTCCGGCGGTATTCAGCACCGCCCCGGCCAGTGAGCCGCTGGACGTGGACCCGGGGTCGGTGCTTACGCCCAAGGAAAGCGAAATTTTCGAGCTGCTGCAGAGCGGTATGAGCAATGCCCAGATTAGTGAATCCACCGGCGTATCCGTCACCACCACCAAGTGGCACCTGAAAAACATCTACAGCAAGCTGGGTGTCTCCAATCGTACCGAAGCCGTGCTGCGCGCCACGCCTAGATGAGTTGAAAGTTCAAAGTTTAAAGTTGAAAAGGAAAGCTGAAATCCGTGCTTTTCTCTGCAGCGCTCCTGCGAAACCCGGCTTCTGGGCGCGGGCTCGACCCAGCAAATCGTCCCCCGCCCCCTCTCGCGCTTTTAAACTTTGAACTTCCAACTGCTCCCCAAACCTTGAACCCGTTCGCGCTTTTTCGTTTTCCCCCTCCACCCCCTCCCGGGGGAGGGGGTGGAGGGGTTGGCCCCGTTGCTAGAGTGCCGTCGTTGTCATCAGACATCCCCCGAGAATAAAAACGACGGAGGTTTATCATGGCTATGTCCCCCTGGGTTACCTGGCCAGCCCTGACCAAGTTCGGTTCACTTGGCGTAATGGGCGCCCTGCTGGTTCTTGCCGGTCAACGGGAAGATCTGCTCGAAAACAATATGTTCGACATGGAAAGCTGGGGTGAAAAAAACGCCAGCATCGTCTGCGATGAGCGCAGCCATGTGGCCCGTACCGAAGACGGTACCTGTAATATCCTGGACAATCCGGCGGAAGGCTCCGCCAATGTGAACTTCGGCCGTAACGTGGATCCGGCCTCGTCCTTTGCGGAATCGGAAAGCGGCAATCTGCTGACCCCGAACCCGCGTGAAGTCAGTAACCTGATCATGTCCCGGGGCGGCGATTTCAAACCTGCCACCACCCTGAACTTCATCGCCACCTCCTGGATCCAGTTCATGGTCCATGACTGGTTCGATCATGGCCCGCGTACCGACGCCAACCCGATCGAATTTCCGCTGCCGCCTGGCGACGTGTTGGGTTCCGGCACCATGTCCGTGCAGCGTACCCGCCCGGACCCGAACGTTAGCGGCAATGAATCCCTGGTGACCTACGAAAACATCAACACCCACTGGTGGGATGGCTCGCAGCTGTACGGCAGCGACAAGGAAACCAACGATGAAGTGCGTTCCTTTGTGGACGGTAAGCTGAAAGTCGACAGCAATGGCCGTTTGCCCACAGATTTCCTCAGCGGCAAACCGATTACCGGTTTCAATGAAAACTGGTGGGTGGGCCTGAGCATGCTGCACCACCTGTTCACCCAGGAGCACAACGCCATTGCGGACATGCTCAAGGCAAACAACCCCGGTGCTTCCGACCAGTGGCTCTACGACCACGCCCGGCTGATCAACGCTGCCTTGATGGCCAAAATCCACACCGTGGAATGGACCCCGGCGATTCTTGCTAACCCGGTGCTCGAGCGTGCCATGTACGCCAACTGGTGGGGCCTGGGCGGTGACCGTGACAAGCGTGACAAGTATCAAGGCGACCTGGACGAGCTGAACAATAACCTGGCGGAACTGGGCGGCATCTTCAACCTGCTCGGCATCGATAACGATCTGGGGCAGGGCGATACCAGCTCCATTGAGCACGCCCTGGCTGGCCTGGTGGGCTCGCGCACCCCGAACAACTACGGCGTGCCCTACACCCTCACCGAAGAATTTGTGTCCGTGTACCGCATGCACCCGTTGCTGCGTGACGAGATCAAGGTCTACGACATCGGCTCCAACGTGGTGGACGAAGAAATTCTGCTGCAGGACACCCGTAACGGTGATGCGGAAGATCTGCTCACCGACGTGGGCCAAGATCGCCTGTGGTACTCCTTCGGTATCACCCACCCGGGTGCGCTGACACTGAACAACTACCCGGACTTCCTGCGTAACCTGTCCATGCCGTTGATTGGCGACATTGATATGGCGGCCATCGACGTGCTGCGTGACCGTGAACGTGGCGTGCCCCGTTACAACGAGTTCCGTCGCCAAATCGGCCTCAAGCCGATTACCAGCTTCGAGCAGTTGTCCAGTGATCCGCAGCTGGTGGCTGACCTGAAGGCGCTGTACAACAACGATATCGAAATGATCGATACCCTGGTGGGCCAGCTGGCAGAAGAGACGCGCCCGGAAGGCTTTGGCTTTGGTGAAACGTCTTTCCAGATCTTCATCCTCAATGCGTCACGTCGCCTGATGACCGACCGCTTCTTCACCACCGATTACACTGACGAGGTGTACACCGCTGAAGGGATCGACTGGGTGGAAGAGAACACCATGGTCGACATCATCCGTCGCCACTACCCGAACCTGGCCAGCAGCCTGGTGGGCATGGATAACGCCTTCAAGCCCTGGGGCCTGAAAATTCCCGAGGATTATCAATCCTGGTCTGCCCAGGCGAAACAGGACCACCTGTGGGTCAACGGCGCCCTGCGTACCAGCTACGAAGACGGTGAAGTGCCGGCCATCGAACCCATCGATATTGGTGGCCTGATCAACTCCGTCCTGTGGAAGAAGGTGCAGGATGTGACCGACGTGAGCCCGCCGGGCTACAGCAAGCCGATTCACCCTCGCGGTGCCCTGGCCAAGGTGCAGTTCGTGCCGACGGCAGGCCATGGCTACACCGGCCTGTTCCAGGGGGCAGATCACGGCCTGCTGAGATTGTCTGTTACCGGCGACCCATCAGACCGTGGCTTTGCACCGGGGCTGGCGCTGAAATTGATGGTGGACGGCAAGCGTTCTGAAAACGTGTCCGCGCTCTATACCCTTAGCGGGCAGGGCGATAACCACAACATCTTTGCCAACGAACTGTCCAACTATGTCCAGCCGGAAGTGAACGAAACCCTCGGCACAACGACGCTGTTCTCGCTGGTGTCCAGAAAGCCGACGCTGGTCGTCATGAGTGACATGGCCAAGGTGAACCAGGACGGTTCCCCGGTGAGCAATGCCAACACCCCGTCACAGGTTTATTTCGTGCCAAACGGTGATCTGAAGAATTCCATCAGCACCGCGCCCCACGATTTCCGTGACGACCTGACCGCCCTGAACCCCGGCACCAAGGTGTATGACGTTTACGCGACCTCCAAGTCCATCAAAACGTCCATCTTGCCCTGGGTCACCGAACGCTACGCCCGTGAACGCCGCAACAGCGCCGTTAAAGTCGGTGAGCTGGTTATGGCGTCCCCGTTCACCCTGTCCCAGTTCGGCGACACCGGCATCTTCTTCAAGCACCAACGGTACGAAGATCGCTAAGGGAGAGCGATAACCAGAGGTACACCCCTCAAGCCCGGGCGACGCAAGTCCCCCGGGCTTTTTTGTGTCTGCGCGGGCGGTCCCTGCCTCGTGCTCACCGGACGAGGGTGTCTTGCTTGTAGGATATGGCTTACAGAAAAAGCTAAACGGTTGATATAAAGTGATTTTCAGGGGAAGGGGAATTCGGGATAACTCAGGAAATAACCCGCTGCTTCGAGTTTTGTCAGGTGAGAAAGGTTATCAGCTTTTCTCCATCCTATTGTATTGGCTGGATCTTCTGGCGGAAGCGGGCGGTGGTTGATAAGAGTTATGTCGAAAAAAGATATGTCGAACGGTTCGGCTGAATACGCTGTTATGAATATGAGTAAACGACCTAACTTCATATATCTTGCTGGAATGGTTCCTGTCTTCTTCGTAGTAGGTCTTCTGGTATTCCTGACATTCGACAACTTGTTTACTGGTAGAGCTGTTTACGGAGATAAGTTTGGGAATGCTTATGAAGTTCAGGGAGTTGCCGCAATTTTGGTCAACTTCGGCATATTGGGGCTTGTTGGCTGGCTTGGTTCTTTCTTGGCTTTCTTGATATGGCGCAGCCCAAGGCTCATGCGGTTTCATCGAGCTATTGGGGTGGTTAGCAGTCTTTGTGTAGTGGGCGGGCTAGTATATGGGCTTTCATAACAAGCGGTGGCAGGCGGATCAAATTTCCGCTCGTTCCTCGCTTCAATTTGCCCGCTGCACCGGGCGTTAGGGGATGTAGTTCCCCCGCTTTAGTGGACACCTTCTCCTGGTCAAAGTACCTGCCCACATTCATTGGCGAATCCCATAAAAAAACGCCCACCTTCCGGTGGGCGTTTTGCGTGCAGCGTGATGCTTGAAACGTGCTGCGTGTCCTAATCAGAACCGGCCGTTCAGGCCCAGCCCCAGATTAGTAATTTCGTCACCACTACGATCCACCACCCGCATGTATTCCAGGTTGATGAACAGGGTTTTGGTGATGGTGAAGTCCACGCCCAGGCCCAGGGACAGGTCTTTGTAGTTTTCCCCGTCGGAGCCGCCGAAGGTGCTTTTCTCGGTGGTTTCCACGTAGGTGGCACCGATCAGGCCGTAGGGGCGTACGGGCATGGTGTTGGGGAATTGGCCGCGGAAGTAGGCGCCGTAGTAACGGTCGATTTCCAGGTCCACGTTGTTGCTGAGTTTATCGTCATCGACGCCCAGGCCCAGGCGTACTTCGCCGCCGAGGGTTTCGTCGCGGTTGATCCAGCTACCGAATTTGAATTGCAGCGCTTTGGGGTCGGCGCTGGAGGTGGTGTTATCCGGTTCGATGTCGCTGCTGATGATATCGATACCGGCAAAGCCGCCGGCGTTGGCGAAAAGGGGCATTGCCAAAGCAGCGGCAAACAGTACTTTTTTCATGGGTTCTCCCACTGGGTGTTAAGTCTCGACGCAATAATAGAGTGATTGTAGTGAAAAGTGGGGGCGACGGCGACC
>NZ_LWEZ01001171.1:0-1472 GCF_001634945.1 Alcanivorax sp. HI0044 | reverse complement strand
GGTAGGTTCTCCCCATCTAGAAGGAGAGCCTTATGACTCAGCGATTCAGTGTTGCCGGTAAGCGTATTCTGATCACCGGTGCCTCCAGCGGCTTTGGTGCCCACTTTGCCACTGCGCTGGCCGAAGAAGGCGCGGATGTGGTGCTGGCCGCCCGCCGCGTGGAAAAACTGGAAGACACCGCCAAGGCCGTGCGCGACTTGGGCCGGGAAGCCATCGTGGTACCCATGGATGTGAGTGATCACGCCAGCGTGGAAGCGGCCTTTGCCGACATGCCACCGCTGGACGTGGTGGTGAACAACGCGGGTATTTCCCAGGAAGGCCCCACCGAAAACATCCCTGAAGAGGAATGGGACCGGGTGGTGGATACCAACCTGAAAGGCGTCTGGGCCGTCTCCAAATTCGCTATCCAGCAATGGAAGCGCGATGGCCGCCCCGGCAGCATCGTCAATATTGCCTCCATCCTCGGCCTGCGAGTGGGTGGCCGGGTGGCCCCGTACACCGCGTCCAAGGCTGCTGTCGTACAGTTCACCAAATCCCTGGCGCTAGACTGCGCCCGTTACAACATCCGCTGCAACGCCATCTGTCCCGGCTATGTGGAAACCGACATCAACGCGGATTTCTTCAACAGCCCGCAGGCGGAAAAGATGCTCAAGCGCATCCCTTACCGTCGTCTCGGTCAGATCGACGAACTGGTGGGCCCGCTGTTGTTGTTGGCCTCTGATACTTCGTCCTACATGAGCGGTGCCATCATCGCCGTGGACGGCGGTCATCTTTGCAATACCCTTTGATACGCACACGCGGCGCGGCAGCCAATACGGTCTGAAGCGTAGGAAACCCTTGAAACAGTATTAAGGAACGACCATGGATTTTTCCCTGAGCCCGGAAATCGAAAGCCTGCGTCAACAGGTCGCGGCCTTTGTCGAAGCGGAAATCATGCCGCTGGAAAACGACAAGGCCAATTACGACGACCACGAAAACTTCAAGGAAAGCGTGGTCGCTAGCCTGCGTGAAAAAGCGAAAGCGGCTGGCCTGTGGGGGTTCCAGTTACCCAAAGAGCGTGGCGGCCTGGACGTGGGCGTGGCCGGCATGGCGGTGTTGTACGAAGAAGCGGCGCGCAGCCCGTTCGGCCCGGTGGTGTTCAACTGTGCCCCGCCGGATGACGGCACCATGATCCTGCTTAACAAGATTCTCAATGACGAGCAGAAAGCACGTTGGCTACAGCCCATGATCGACGGCAAGGTGCGCTCCGCCTTCGCCATGACCGAACCCGACGGCGGCTGCGGTTCCGATCCTTCCCTGACCTACACCTCGGCCGCCAAAGAGGGGGACAACTGGATCATCAGGGGTCGTAAATGGTTTATCACCGGCGCCGAAGGCGCACAGACCTTTATCCTGATTGCCAAGACCAGTGACGATCCGCGCAAGGGCCTCACCGCCTTCCTGTTCGATGCCGACCAGCCCGGATGGGAAAT
>NZ_LWEZ01001170.1:0-6299 GCF_001634945.1 Alcanivorax sp. HI0044 | reverse complement strand
GCGCACGTTGATGGTGTGGGTATAAAGAAACTGCTCGGGCAAATCGAGTTTGACGCGCGCCATGGGAGGAAGCTCCGGTGGAGTGGGGGAGGGGGCTTATTTTAGGTTCTTCGCGGGTTAGAGTGAAGAATACGCTATTTGCCGTTTGATGGGTTTATCACGAATACCCGGCATTTTGCCGAACGCTCGACGCCGGATGTCTGACGTAAAACCCCATGGCCTGAGAGGTTGTCGTTATTACGGCATCCTGCTTTTAGGGGCACTTTGAAGAAGGGCCAGGGTCATGATTCAGGCAATTGTGAGTAAGGCATTTTGCGCAGAGAGCATGGCGGCCAAGCTTTTCAGGTTTTGAATGCAAGCGTCTGTCATCTGGCATTTGGCGTCCAGCGGTTGCCAGGGCGGGAGAATGTGACAAGTTCTGATACTGCCGGTTGCCTGGATTGGCCTGATTAATTGGCCCAACAGGAACGTGCTACCGTTCTGGCGACGGCGAACAATACTGCCAACATCCATAAACCAAGGACGAGCCATGGCTAAATCCAGCTGGCGCCCAGCACATATTCCTGACCTTACCGGCAAGACCATAGTGGTCACCGGTGCCAACAGTGGTATTGGCCTGGAAGCGGTGAAGCTGTTTGCCGCCAACGGTGCAGAGGTGATCCTGGCATGCCGGAATACGGCCAAGGCGGAAGCAGCGGTGGAGCAGGTCAGAGAACGGACTCCAGATGCCAGGTTGATTGTCATGTCGCTGGATCTGGCGGATCTGGCATCGGTAAAGGCGTTTGTTGTGGCGCTGAAAGAACGTATCAGCACGCTGGATATTCTGCTCAACAACGCGGGCTTGATGGCGCCGCCGCTACAGCGCACCAAGGATGGCTTTGAAATACAGTTTGGGACCAATCATCTCGGGCACTTCGCGCTTACCGGTCCCTTGCTTGATCTGCTGGACGCGGCGCCGGCCCCGCGCATCGTGCAGATCTCCAGCCTGGCGCACCGTAGCGGAAAGATTATGTGGGGGAATCTCAATGCGGAGAAGCGTTATTCCCGCTGGCCGTTCTATTGCCAGAGCAAGCTGGCCAATCTGATTTTTGCCAAGGATCTGCACCGCCGTTTGCGCAAACGCGGCTCAAACATTCAGGTAATGGCAGCCCATCCTGGCTACTCGGCGACCCATCTGCAGGACACCATTCCCGGCGGCGGGCTGTTCAACAAATTTATGGCCCAGCCGGCAGAGATGGGCTGCCTGCCGGGGGTGATGGCGGCCACCAGCGATGATGTGATTTCCGGAGGCTATTACGGCCCGGATGGAAAAATTCTCGAGCTGCGAGGCTACCCGGCACAGGCCTTTGCCCGAAAAATCACGGATAACGAAGGCCTGGCGCAACGGTTATGGGACGAGTCCGAACGGCTCACGGGAGTTCGCTACCTGAATACACAAGGAGAGGACGAAGCATAAGCCGTGATGTTTGAAAGGCGTGCCGGCAGCTATGTGGTCGAAGATACTGGCACGTTGCCAGTCCCTCCCACGCTTCAGGATTCCCTTTTCATCTCCTTTTGGTTGCCGCTTACCAGGTCCCTGCCTATGCTATTTCATGGCTAACCGAATCGGGGACGGTTTTGAAAAACGACAATGATGCGTTGATCGGCAAGATCTATGAAACCGCGTTATCCCCGGGCGACTGGGTCGAACTGCTGGATACCATTGCCGGTTGGACGGAGGTAGAAGAGGGCTTCCCCATCGAGCAGGGGGCTGCAGAATCGGCCCTGGTGCCTGGCCCGGCACCGCGTCGTGCAGAAGTGGAAGGCCTGATTTCGCACCTTGAGCGAGCTGTACGCTCCAGCTCCTATATGCATGCGCTGGAAGACCGCACCAACGTGCTCAATGCCATGTACAACCAGATGCCCTGGCCCATGCTGATGCTGGGTGAGCAATTGCAGGTGCTGGAATCCAATCCGGTGGCGCAGCAGGTGCTGGCGGATGGACCTGTCCAGCTGCGCGCAAACGGCACCTTGAGTATTGCGGACAGGGAACTGAAACAGGCTCTGGAGCGGGTAAACCGGCTCGCGGAAGGGCGAGATACGCAGCTGCTCACCTCGCCTCAGGACGGCATTTCTTTGTTGTGCCTGCCGGTGCAAAAATCGGATGCGCCCGGGTCGATCGCCCAGGTGCGCACTATCGTCTGGGTGCTGGCGGGGCACAGCGTAGTGACACCATCGCCAGAAATGCTGCGCTCCGTGTTCAGTATCACGGAAGCAGAATCCCGGTTGTTACACCTTCTGTGCAAGGTTGGAAATCTCCAACAGAGCTCGCAATTGCTGAACATCAAGATCAGCACTGCCCGCAGCCAGCTGAAATCGGTTATGGGAAAGCTCAACATCACCAGCCAGGTGCAGCTGGTTAGCCATGCCATGGGGCATGCGCTGGTGCAGGCTGCCCGCTTGCCCCGACTGCAGGATGAAGACGAAGAATACACCGTCACCCTTGCGGATGGGCGGGTGTTGAGCTGGTACGAATACGGTGACCCCAAAGGCAGGCCGGTCCTGACGCTGGAGAATCAGGGCGCCTCAATGCCTGATCATACCGTGTTTGAAGACTGGTACCGTGAGCGAGGCCTGCGAATGATTTTGATCGTCCGGCCCGGCTATGGCATTTCCACCTACAAGCGTAATTACCAGTTCAAGGATCTTGGCCGGGATATCCAGTTTTTGTGTGAGCACCTGCATATCCGCAAACCGCCCATGGCGGCGTACTGTGGTGGTGGGCCTTATGCGCTGTGCGCCGCGGCGCTCTATCCGGAGCTGTTCGACCGGTTAGGCCTGCTGAGCACGACGCTGGCGGGAGATCACCTGGAGCTGGACAAGCTGGAACCCATTCATCGGATGAGCCTGCAGATTTCCCGCCGCGATCCTCGCCTGTTCATGTTGGTGGGACGGCTGGGGGTGCGTGGGGTACAGAAGGCCCCGGAACGCTTCTACAAGATGCTGGCGCGGGGCATGTCAGCGTCGGACCAGGCGGTATTCAACAATCCTGATCTGCTGGCGCGGACCATCAAGCGGACTCGTCGAGGCCATTTTCAGGGCGCGCGCATCATGATGGAGGAGTACCTGAATCATCTCAAACCCCTGGGGGTGGATCTCAAGCAGATTACCGTGCCGATCCTGCAGTGGCACGGTGAAACCGATGGCATTATTTCCATTGATGGGGCGCGTCACCTTGCCGCAGATTTACCGAACGTGCAGTTTCGCAGTTTCCCCGAACAGGGGCACTTTATGATCTACGAACTGTGGCAGGATTTTTTGACCGAGCTGCTGGAACTGGATGCTCCTGCGTCGGCCTGAGGTGTTCAGGCCCGCGTAATGCGGACCAGCATGCCGAACAGGGCATGGTCGAAATAGTACACCTGGTGGCCCGCAAGGCGTCGCTTCTCGTCAATGTCCACGTACAGGCGCTCGCCGTTACTTTCCGTGTTAAACCAGATCTGTGGTGTCACATGGAGGTAGCGGGATTTGCTGAACTGCAGGGTGCCTTCCAATTCCGGTATTTCACCGTCTGCCGTGGGCAGTGTCTGCCCGCCGCGCACATAGACCGGCAAGGTCTTCGCCTTGCTGCCGATGGGCTGCTCCCAGGCGGCATGATACAGCTCGCGGTAGTCGCCGGTGCCTTCCATGCGTTCCAGCATATAGCGAAGCACTTCGTCATCCTGGGACAACGGTTGCCAGGCGCCCCGGGCAATGGCATCCGGGTCGGCCATCTCGCTGGCTTCCGGTTGGCCAATGGGCACGGCCTGTGAGGCATAGTGAGGCTGCAGACCGGTGGCCCAGATTTCTTCACTGCTGGCGTTGTTTTGAGCAAACACCAGCACTTCCACTTTGTACCAGCTTTGTGCGATGGCGGTGTTGCCAAACAGGACCAGAACAACCAACAGTAAAGCGCGATGCATTGAACACTCCTTGTTTCGCCTTATAACGCCGAATGCATAACGCACGACGCCGGATGCCTAAACCCTGACCCCAAGATCAAAACCCTGTTTTCCGGTTTTATTGCATCTGGCGTCATGCGTCTGGCGTTTAATATGGGTGCCGACTATACCCCAATCAGCCAGGATTGCTCACGGGCGATGGGGCGATCGGCACGGATTTTGTGACAAGAGTGCGATTTGAGCCGCTCTCCGACGCGCTGGCTGAATGGGTATTCAGCCAGCGGCGCCTGTCTGGATACTTTGGGCCGCGAGGCGCGTGAGCAGTTCCTGCACCACCTGAATACGTTCTTCCGCTGTCTCGCTGTCTTCCACAAAGCGCAGGGCGTTGGCACCTTCCAGCTTGAAGCGGTTGGGGCCGGACTGGACCAGTTTGACAATGGTGAGCGGGTCCACCGGGGTGCGCTCGCCGAATTCCAGTTTGCCGCCGGTGGCGTGGGCGTCCAGGCGGATAATGCCCAGCCGCTCTGCCTGCTGGCGTAGCTCGGTAACGGCAAACAGGTTTTTCACCGGCTCTGGCAGCAGGCCAAAGCGGTCGATCATTTCTACTTGTAGTTCTTTCAAACCCGCACGGGTTTTGCAGCCGGCGATGCGCTTGTAGAGCGTGAGGCGGCCGAACACATCCGGCAGGTAGTCTTCCGGGATCAATGCGGGAATGCGCAGGTTCAGCTCCGGGCCACCGCTGAGCGGCTTTTCCACGTCCGGCTGTTCGCCGCGTTTCAGCGCTTCCACTGCTTGCTCAAGCATTTCCATGTAGAGGCTGAAACCGATGGTTTCGATATTGCCGTGCTGCTCTTCGCCGAGTAGCTCGCCAGCACCGCGAATTTCCATGTCCTGGCTGGCGAGCATAAAGCCGGCACCCAGGTCGGTGGCTTGCTCGATGGCTTCCAGCCGTTTGATGGCGTCCTTGGTCATCACCTTGGGGCTGGGGGTGATCAGATAGGCGTAGGCCTGGTGGTGGCTGCGGCCCACCCGACCACGGAGCTGATGGAGCTGGGCCAGGCCAAGCTTGTCGGCGCGATCGATGATGATGGTGTTGGCGCTGGGCACATCGATACCGGTTTCGATGATGGTGGTGCTCACCAACACGTTGAAACGACGGTGGTAGAAGTCGCTCATTACCGCTTCCAGTTCCCGCTCGCGCATCTGACCGTGGGCAATACCCACACGGGCATCAGGAACCAGCTTGCGGATGTCCGCGGCGGTTTTCTCCATGGTGTCGATATCATTGTGCAGGTAATACACTTGCCCGCCCCGCAGCAGTTCACGCAGCAGCGCTTCCTTGATGGCGGTATCGTTGTGCTGCTGCACAAAGGTCTTCACGGAGAGGCGTTTTTGCGGCGGTGTGGCTATGATGGAAATATCGCGCATGCCGCTCATGGCCATGTTCAGGGTGCGCGGAATCGGGGTAGCGGTAAGGGTGAGAATGTCACACTCGGCACGCATCTGTTTCAGGCGTTCCTTGTGGCGCACCCCGAAGCGGTGTTCTTCGTCGACAATAATCAGGCCCAGATTGTCGAAGGCCACGGTTTCCTGGAGCAGCTGGTGGGTGCCCACCAGAATATCCACCTTGCCTTCCTTCAGCCGTTGCAGCACCTGGGTCTTTTCCTTGGCACTGCGGAAACGGGACAGCACTTCGATATTCACCGGCCAGTCGGCAAAACGGTCAGTGAAGGATTCGTAATGCTGTTGGGCGAGCAGGGTGGTGGGGACCAGTACGGCCACCTGGGTCTGATTTTCCACGGCCACGAAGGCGGCGCGCATGGCCACCTCGGTTTTGCCGAAGCCCACGTCGCCGCAGACCAGCCGGTCCATGGGCTGGCTGGATTGCATGTCCGCAACCACAGACGCAATGGCGGCCTGCTGATCCGGGGTCTCCTCGAAGGGAAAGCCGGCGCTGAAGCGATCGTAGTCGTTCAGGTCCACATCGAACTGGCGGCCTTCACGGGCCTCGCGGCGGGCGTAGGTGTTAAGCAGTTCGGCGGCCACATCATGGATTTTTTCGGCGGCTTTCTGGCGGGCCTTGGTCCATTGCTCGGTGCCCAGGCGGTTCAGTGGCGCGGTGTCGCCGCCACCGTAACGGCTGATCAGGTGCAGAGAGGAAACCGGCACATAGAGCTTGTCGCCGCCGGCGTATTCCAGCAGCAGGAATTCGTGTTGCTGGCGGTGCACTTCCATGTGGGTGAGGCCGAGATAGCGGCCCACGCCGTGTTCCAGATGGACCACGGGGGAGCCCACGGTCATTTCCCCCAAAGAGCGGAAGGCCTGTTCGGCGGCGCCATCGTCGCTGCTGGATTTACGGCGCCGGCGTTGCAGCACCCG
>NZ_LWEZ01001169.1:0-4132 GCF_001634945.1 Alcanivorax sp. HI0044 | reverse complement strand
GCCTGAAAAAGGCGGGCTATCGGCATATTCATGTCTGGTTCCGTTGTTTTAATTTCATGTCATTACTGGCCGTGCGCTGATGCTTACCGATTACCTTCAGGCCTGTGAACGCGGGCTTGCGCCCCTGTTTGCTCCGCAACCCCTGGCCGCAGTGATGACGCTGTCCCGGGAGCGTCTGGTCGACCGTCCCCACGGGGATTTGCCCCGTTGGCTGGCGGCACTGGAGGCGTTGCCAGCGGGGCCAGCTGAGTGCGCCCTGGATCAGAACACACTGACCATTGGTGCTGCCGGTGAGCAAGACGAGGACGGGGTAAAGCAGGCGTTGCAGGGGTTGATTCCCTGGCGCAAGGGCCCGTTCGAGTTCTTTGGCGTGCCTGTGGAAACAGAATGGCGTTCTGACTGGAAGTGGCAACGGGTGGCGCCGCATTTGTCACCGTTGGCGGGGCGACGGATTCTCGATGTGGGCTGTGGGAGCGGTTACCACTGCTGGCGCATGGCGGCCGCCGGCGCCAGTGCGGTCGTGGGGATCGATCCGACCATTCTGTTTCTGGTGCAGTACCTGGCAGTGCGCCGCTATGCCCCTGAGTTGCCCGTGTGGTTCCTGCCTTTGCGCATGGAAGAGCTGCCGGCAGACGGTGGGCAATTTGATACGGTGTTTTCCATGGGCGTGTTGTACCACCGGCGTTCCCCGTTGGACCACCTGCTGGAATTAAAGGGTGCATTATGCGCCGGCGGCGAGCTGGTGGTGGAAACCCTGGTGGTGGAAGGGGATGAGCGCACCGTGCTGATGCCGGAAGATCGTTACGCAGTCATGCGCAATGTCTTTTTCCTGCCTTCCGTGGCTATGCTCACCCGCTGGCTGGAACGGTGTGGTTTTGTGGATGTGCGGTGTGTGGATGAAAGCGACACCACGGTGCAAGAGCAGCGATCCACTGACTGGATGCGTTTCCAGTCGCTCCCGGATTTTCTGGATCCGAACGACCACCGCCTTACCCGTGAAGGTTACCCGGCGCCACGCCGCGCAGTGCTGGTTGCCCGAAAGCCGTAAGGTTTGGCCGTCGATGTCGTGCGCGTGGAGGCGTCGAGCAGGTGATCCACCAGCTCCAGGCGCGCGCTTTCATCCAGTGCGTTGATGAAAGGGGTGAGGGTGTCGAGCAAGCCATCTTTACGGGCCTGCGCCAGTAACGCATCGCTAAGCGCCTGGGGCGGGTTTGCTTCATTTTGTTGTGTGTCGTCCTGAGTCTGAGCTTGCTGGCTTTGTTGTTTCTGCGCCTGGGGGGAGAGAATGCGCTGGCCGCGCTCCGCGGGTTGGCGCAACAGCTTCAGGGTATCGTTGACCAGTCGTCCGGTGCCCTCGTTGTCGGCGCCGCTGTGCACATGTACGGCGATGCGCACATTCAGCGTGACACGAAAATCATCGACCTTGAATTCGTGGTGGTCAAGCCAGTCCAGTAGCCGCGCGGCTGCGATGTCGGCGCCGTCTGCATTGGTGCCGGGCAGGGCCAGAAACACCACCTGGTTGCTGCGTGCGGTAATCAGGATATCTTCACAGCGTTTGCGGCTGTTCAGGTGTTCGCAGAATTGCCCAAGCAGGGGCGCAATGTGGTGCTCGCCTATTTCTGCCTGCAGTGTTTTCAGTTCCTGCAGGTCGATGGCAAGCAGTGCCAGGGGTTGTTTGTGGCGTCGGCAAAAGGATAACGCTTGTTGTAAAACATGTTGGCTATGGCTTTCTGCGCGTTGCGGGTTTGTCACGGCAGTCATTGGCACCTCGGGACCAGAGATTATGATGGCATCCTGCTCAACGTTGTAGGCTTCCATTCCCGCTAGTATGACTCTAGCGGGTTCACGGCTGTCCGGCATCGGGTGCATACTCTATTTAACAACAATGTCGGCCACTGTTACGCAAACAGTGGCCAGCACGCGTGGCCCGGAACGGGTTTCACTCAGAGGAATCAATCATGTCGGTTACCTGGATTGTCGCGTCGGCGCTGCTCAGCTCCCTGTTCACACTGGTGGCTGTCGGGGTGTGGGCTCATTTTTATTTTCAGCCCCGTTTGCGCGACAGTCTGCAACGGGAACTGGATGAGCAGGTGGAAAAGGCTGCACAAGTGCTCTCGGACCGTGTAGAGGAAGGGGTTCGCCGGGGCCTGGTGGAAGGGGTACGTAATTTGCCCTCCAAGGAATTACTGGAAGGCGCGAGCCGTAACCTGGCGCGCACCAGTGCCGAGATGGTGGGGGAGCGTCTTGGACAAATCTTCGGGCGCAAAGACAAGCCCTGATTTTGGCCGGCTTTGCCGGTTCCGGGTTATAGCGTCAGGCGTGGTGCCACCAGCGCCGGGCTTTTATTGAAGCCGTTTTGGCAGTAATCGAATTACCAGGCAGGCGATGCCCAGGCTGAGCATCGCCAGCGACAGGAAATCCTGCTGCAGCGCATGCCAGGTAGTTTCCCACAGATTGGATGCTTTCATCAGCGATAGCAAAATCAGCAGCATGCCCGTGAGGGTAAAGAACTGATCCAGTTTGCGTGCCCGCTGAAACTCGCCGCGCAGTTGTCGCAGCTCATCCAGAATGTCTTCCTGCAACAATTGTTGTTGCGCCATCTGTTCAGCCAGCTGGCCCACTTGGCGGGGCAGGGTGGCCAGCTGCTCGAGCCAGACAGGATCTTCCCGGCGCAGCAGTGCCAGCAACTCCTTGAGGCGCACATGATCGTCCAGCCAGTTGCGAATTAATGGCCAGAGGCTGAACTGGTTGATCAGCTCGGCCAGTTGGGCCACATGTTCTTCGCTGCCGGTAATGCGCAATGATTCGTGGTCTTCCAGCGGTTCGCTGGCAAACAGCCAATGGACCATACCACCCAGCGGGCCGCGCACCCGGATGTCCACATTGCCTTCGTAGTCGGTGAGCAGTTCCACACCATCTTCATAGATCAGTACATACAGGACCGAACGCGGGCGCTCGGCACGAATGCGCACCACGGTTCCATGGAGAGCGGCGAGACGTTCCCGTCCTTGTTGTGTACCGGTGAGCGCCTGGTTGAGGGCGCTCTCCAGCCCCCCGAGCACGATAAGCTGGGGGAAACTAGTGGTTTCAGGCATGGTTGCAGCGCTGTCCTGTCATTATGTTGGGCCGGGGTGATCGTTCCGGTCCCGTTTTGTTGCCAAAAATTACGCGATGCTGCTTATATTTGGTATGGCGGCTCCCTATACTATGCATTTTCATAATTAAACAACATTGGCTTTTTTGACTTGGATAGGTGTACACGGGACCTGTTCGCCTTGGCGCTGTCGAGTTACAGTGCACCAGCCCTTGAAGGGGAGTTGTTTTTCAATGCTGGAATCTTTGCTTGCGTACCCGGATTTCTGGAAGTACGTCAGTATTCCGTTCATCGCTGGTGCAGTCGGTTGGACAACCAACTGGATGGCCGTGCAGATGACATTCTATCCCCTGGAGTTTCTGGGTATCCGACCTTTTTTCGGCTGGCAGGGCATTATTCCCTCCAAGGTGGAAAAGATGGCCGGTATCGTGGTGGACAAGGCACTCTCGAAGCTGGGTAGCCTGGACGAGTTCTTCCGCGAAATGGAGCCGGAAAAAATCTCTGCCCACCTCACCCGAACGATCCAGATTCGTATCGAAGAATACACCGACGAAGTGATGACCGAGCGCAACGCTGTGCTGTGGGAAAACCTGCCGCTGCTGGTGCGCAAGCGGGTCTACAGCCGTGCCCGCCGTGCGATTCCAGCAGTCATGGATAATGTGGTTGACGATATCAGCCGTAATCTGGACAGCCTGGTGGACATGAAACACATGGTTGTCACCCAGATGAGCGAAGACAAGCAGCTCATGGTGCAGATGTTCCGTGAAGTCGGTGACCCCGAATTTCGTTTTGTGACCAACTCCGGCCTGTATTTCGGTTTTCTGTTCGGCTTGATTCAGGTTCCCGTCTTTATCTTTATGCCTGAAAACTGGGTGTTGCCGCTGTTCGGCTTTATTGTCGGGATTGCCACCAACTGGCTGGCGCTGAACCTGATTTTCCGCCCACTGAACCCCATCAAGGTGGGACCATTCCGAATTCAGGGGTTATTCCTGAAACGGCAGAAGGATGTGGCGGAATCCTTTGCCCGGCTATCCACGG
>NZ_LWEZ01001168.1:0-3192 GCF_001634945.1 Alcanivorax sp. HI0044 | reverse complement strand
AAAGCGCGCCTAGATTGCGAACCAGCCTGAAAGACTGAGTACGCAAGGGGTTATTCAGAGGTTCCTTAGAGGATCGGCGCGTTTTCCACCGTGATGATCACTTTCCGGGGGCTGGCCTTGCGGCTTCGGTTGTAGTGCCAGGTGGCCTTGTGGGGCTTGTCGAAGACGCGGGCAGAAAGCTCGGAGAGTGGGGCTTCACAGGCATCAATCCGCTTGGCGGCGGCGTTGAACGCGGCCAGCAACTGGTGGTTGAGCGGGGCCTGCTGGCGGCTCACGGCGGCGCTGCATTGGCTGCCTTCGTCCACACTCAGGTAGTTCACCGCCGGGGAAATCAGCACAAACTGCCTGAGTTGGCGCTGGCTGGCGTCCACCACCTCAATGCACTGATGTACCCAGTAGTAGTAGCAATCCTGGGCGCGGGCGGCGGCGCAAGACAGCATGATCAGGCAAAGAATCAGGCCACGTATCATGAGGGGAGTCCTTCTCCTTCGCGCTGCTGGCGGGCGGGTTCCCACTGCAAAAGCACGTTTTCGGTGATCAGGTGGTCCGGAATCCGGTGGCGGATTTTGGCGTGCAGGTCCGGCAGTTCACTCCAGTGCAGGCCGGGCAGCATGTGATGGGCCGTGTGGTAGCCCAGGTTCCAGGAGGGCAGGTTGTAGCGTTTCAGTTCCACATTGCGCGAAGCGTGGAAATGGTCGTCGTAGCCGGTGCCGGCGTGTTGCCCGTAGGTATTGTCCAGCAACATGAACAGCATGCTGATCATGGGAATCAGGAAGACGATAAAGGCGTTGCGCGGGTCCAGCATGAAGGCGGCGGCCAGCGGGATATTGGCGAGCACCAGCAGACGCAGGAAGCGACGGTACAGTGCCGGATGCTGGCGACCGATGCGGTGGATTTCCGGGTAGATGCGCAGGGTGTTGACCAGCACATAGCGCCAGCGTGGCATCAGGTTGCCGTCCGCCTGCTGCCAGGGGGACGGGTCGTTGTCCGGGTCCAGATAGAGCTGGTGGTGGCCGATGTTGTGGTGCAGCGTCCAGCTCAGCGGGCTGGTGCCGGTCTGCAGGTACATGACCATTTCGAACAGCCGGTTTAGCGGGCGCTTCACGAAGGTGTTTACGTGGTGGTGGTTGTGGCAGATGGCGCCACAGGAGACCTGCACCGGCAACAGGGCAAGCATGCCCAGCCAGGTGGCCAGCCCCTCGCTGAAGAAAAACAGGCCAAGCTGGATGCTGAATACCGCTAACACCAGAGCAACGGCGAGCCGGTCTGCTCTATAGCGTACTACCATGAGAATCACCCTGGGCCCGGCGGCGTCTTTGAGAGGTAGTACATCCGTACTACTCTGAAAAGGCGGTTTGGCGGACCTTACTACGAATAATGAATGAGTGTAGTCAGGGGAGATTGTGTGATGAAGACCACAAAAACCATCGCGCTGGGCGCGATGGTCAATATGCTTACATAAGTGGTAGTCAATTGCTTACATAGCCGGGGTTCTGTGCAGGTTAGACGCGGCCCAGCAGGTCCCGGGCGATGGCGATAATCTGCATTTCATCCGTACCGGCATAAATCTGCAGAATTTTGGCATCGCGCATCAGCTGTTCCACGCGGGATTCGCGCATGTAGCCGTAGCCGCCGTGGATCTGCACCGCTTCGGTGGCCACTTCCATGGCCGCCTGGGCGGCGTAGAGTTTCATGGCAGAGGCCTCCGCCAGTGTCATCTGCTCGCCTTCGGCGGTCATCTCGATGTAGCGAAACACCATGTTCTGCAGGTTGGTGCGGGCTACTTCCATCTTGGCCAGTTTCAGCTGAATCAGCTGGTTCTGGCCAATGGCGCGGCCGAACTGCACCCGGTCGCTGGCGTATTGGGTGCTCAGCTGCAGGGCGCGTTCCACCATACCCAGGGCCATGGCCGCTACCCCGGCCCGCTCCTGCATGAAGGTGCCTTTGGCGCCGCTGCGGCCGTAGCCGTCTTCGCTGCCGCCCAGCAGGCGTTCCGGGCCGGCTTTCACGTCGGAGAGGAACAGTTCGCCGGTGGGGGAAGAGCCAATGCCCATTTTCTTGAAGGGTTTGGATTGCTCCAGGCCTTCC
Source organism: Alcanivorax sp. HI0044 (assembly GCF_001634945.1). Classification (NCBI taxonomy): domain Bacteria; kingdom Pseudomonadati; phylum Pseudomonadota; class Gammaproteobacteria; order Oceanospirillales; family Alcanivoracaceae; genus Alcanivorax; species Alcanivorax sp. HI0044. Next base: position 1,104 of record NZ_LWEZ01001168.1, on the reverse strand, counting down.
ATGCCGCTGTCGAGAATAAAGGAGACAATTTTGCGCTGGTCCGCGGGCACCCCTTCTTCGTCCAGTTTACAGATCAGGATGATGGTGTCGGCGTAGGGGCCGTTAGTGATCCAGGTCTTGCTGCCGTTGATGATGTAGCCGCCGTTGCCGTCGCGCTTGGCCAGGGTCTTCATCTGGCCGAAGGCGTCGGAACCGGCATTGGGTTCGGAAATGGCCCAGGCGCCCACTTTTTCCAGGGTCAGCAGGGGCAGGGCCCAGCGTTCTTTCTGCTCGGTGGTGCCCTTGCTCATGATGGCGCCACCGCCCAGACCCATGGAGACGCCCATGGCGGTGACCAGGCCCTGAGCGTGTTTGCACAGTTCAATAATCGGGATCATGCGCATGGCGGCTTCTTCGCCGGCCATGGCTGAGGGGCCGTCCTTCTTCTTTTTCTCGTCGACGGCGTCGCCGGCGGCGAGGGCTTTCTCGCGGGCAATCTGCTTGTCGAATGATTGCTTGGCCATGACATCCATGCCGAAGGTTTTGATCAGCTTGCGCAGGATGTCATAGGGAGGAACGCCGTTATATTCGATATCGTCCAGCTGCGGCACGACTTCCTTTTCCACAAAGTCGCGCACCATTTTCTGGATCATTTGCTGTTGTTCGGACCACTGGATCATCGGGCTGTCCTGTTGGGTGAGAATTCAATCAACAGTAGCAAGCCCGATGGTGACGGCGCATTGATCAAAAAGAACGGAATGATTGACGCTGGGTGTCAGGGCGCCTGCTGGGCGGTGATGCAGGGTTGCGGGTCAAAACGCACGTGCATGGTCAGCGCATTGGCGCCTTCGCTGCTGGCGGCGGCCTCAATATCCTGGGGGCGTAGCCGAGGGTGAGTGCCGGCGAAAAATTTCTGTGCCGCCCTGGCATTGAGGGTGCGGTCGCGGGCTGCCTGGTAGGTGATGCCCTCTCCGCCCAGCAGGTGACGGATGTATTCGGCGCAGGCCACGTCTTCGTCGCCGGTGGGGTGGGAGGCGACCAGCACCACGGTGGGCGGGTTCTGTTTGCGCAAATAGTTGGCGGTGGCCTCCGCATTGACCAGCCCGGCCACCAGCACCTCACGGC
>NZ_LWEZ01001167.1:0-5487 GCF_001634945.1 Alcanivorax sp. HI0044 | reverse complement strand
GATGGCAACCCGCTGGAGCCGGTACTGGCGCAATTCTGCCCGGAAACCTCCGAAGCGGATCTGGGTCCGACCACGCCGATCGACTGTCTGACCGAAGCCGGTAACAGCTTCGGTAACGTGGAAGAGCTGCTGCTGGGGTCCAACCCACTGACCGAGGCGCTGTGCCCGGAAGCGGCAGCGAACAGCCCGATCGACCCGGCGGCCTGCTTCATGGAAGCGGCTGGCGGTGGTCTGCCCGGTGGTGGCGGTGGCGACAACCCGCTGGCCCCGTTGCTGGAGCAGTTTTGTCCGGAAACCGCTGCTGGTGCGATTGGTCCCACTACGCCCACTGACTGTCTGACGGAAGCCGGTGCCGGTCTTGCCGCCCTGGAAGAGCTGTTGGGTCCGCTGACCGAGCCGAATCCACTCACCGATCAGGTGTGCCCGGAAACCTCTGAAACCGGTACCGTGGATCCGACCGAATGCTTCATCGAGTCCCTGGACAACGTGGAGCTGCTCAACTCCGAGCAGATCGGCCTGCTGCCGGGCTGTCCGCTACTGAGTGCCTTTAATGACGAGGGCAACCTGTCGCTGACTCTGGGTCTGGCTTGTCTGGCGAATCAGGAAACCGGCGAGGGCATCTCTCTGGAATCCGGCAACGCCCTGACGGACCTGTTCGAAAATCTGCTGGGTGGCTTGTTCTAAGTCTGACTCAGTAACGCAACAGAAAAAGCCCGGCCTTCGCGCCGGGCTTTTTTTTATGGATCCTCCCTTGTAGGAGTGCCTCTCGAGGCGCGAACCGAGCGTAGCGAGGTAAGGACTGAAGGGCATCAATATCGAAAAGAGACTGCTGTAAAGACACAAAAAATCCGGCTTCCCGCGAGTGGAAACCGGATTTTCGGAAAGGCCCGCTCTGCCTGCAATGCTTAAGTGAACGGCATTACGGCGCGAAGGCCGGGCTTTTTCAATGCGGGGGCAGCCTTAGCCATTACGTTTTGGCAGCGCCTCGCGCAGTTTGTCGGCCATGCTGCGAATGGCTTCTTCGGTGGTGTCCCAGGCGATACAGCCGTCGGTGATGGACACGCCGTATTCCAGGTCGTCCAGATTCGGCGGGATCTTCTGGTTGCCGAATTTCAGGTGCGATTCCACCATCAGGCCGAGGATGGACTCGTTGCCTTCCAGGATCTGGTTGGCGATGTTTTCCATCACCAGCGGCTGCAGGCCCGGGTCCTTGTTGGAGTTGGCGTGGGAGCAATCCACCATGATGTTGGTGGAGACACCGGCTTTCTCCAGTGCCTGTTCAGCCAACGCCACGGACACGGAATCGTAGTTCGGCTTGCCGCCACCGCCACGCAACACAACATGACCGTACTGGTTGCCCTTGGTGGTGGTCAGCGCCACGCGGCCTTCCGGGTCGATGCCCAGGAAGCGGTGAGGGGACTGTACGCTCAGCATGGCATTCACAGCCACATCCAGGCTGCCATCGGTACCGTTCTTGAAGCCCACCGGGCTGGACAGGCCGGAAGACATTTCCCGGTGTGTCTGGCTCTCGGTGGTACGCGCGCCAATGGCGTTCCAGGCGATCAAGTCCTGCAGGTACTGCGGGGTGGTCGGGTCCAACGCTTCGGTGGCGGCGGGCAGGCCTAGCTCAGCCACATCCAGCAGCAGCTTGCGGGCGATATGCAGGCCGTCTTCCACCTTGAAGGAATCGTTCATGTAAGGGTCGTTGATCAGCCCTTTCCAGCCCACAGTGGTACGCGGCTTCTCAAAGTAGACACGCAGCACCAGGTAGATGGTGTCGCTCACCTCGTCGGCCAGCTTCTTCAGCCGGGCGGCGTATTCCATGGCGGCGTCCGTATCGTGGATAGAGCAGGGGCCAATCACCACGAACAGGCGATGGTCCTTGCGGTCCAGAATATTACGGATGGTCTCGCGGCCGCTGATCACAGTCTGGCGGGCGTTATCGCTGAGGGGCAATTTTTCCTTCAGCGCGTTGGGCGTAATCAGTACGTCCTGCGAGGCAATGTTAAGGTCGTCTACCTGCTTGTCGGTCATGATGTGCTTTGCTACCTGTAGTTGCTGGAGGCCCCGTGCCCTGTTCTTGCGCGGCGGGCTCTGGCTGACACTCCCTTTGTAGAGGTCCAGCAGTCTAGCGGAATCAGGCGGCCAGAGAAATATCAAGGGGCCTGTCTGTGCCATAGGGTGGGCAATGAAGGGCGACCATCAGCTACGAGCTACGAGCTACGAGCTGCTAGCGACTAGGCGCGAGGTAGCCCCTCTGGGTTATGCATAGTCAGTGCCCGCGTTCAGGCCGAGTCCCCGTGCCTGGCAGTGAACGGGTTGTTCTCGCAGCTAGAAGCTCGTAGCTAGCAGCTAGATTCCTGCAATCAGCTCTTCCACATACGCCGGCACCAGTTCGCTGGCCAGGCCGTGCTGGTGCTCCGCAAAGGCGGTGAGTCGCTGGGAGGGCTCCAGATTCAGTTCCACGGTGTGTGCACCATGGCGGTTGGCCTCTTCTACAAAGCCGGCGGCCGGGTACACGTTGCCACTGGTGCCGATGCTGATAAAGCGGTCACACTGGGACAAGGCGCGGTAGATGGCTTCCATTTGCAGGGGCATTTCCCCGAACCACACCACATGAGGGCGCAGGCAGCCTTTGCCGCCGCAGAGCGGGCAGGGCAGGTTGACGGTCAGGTCGTGGTCCAGCTCTACCAGGCCGCCGCTGGTCTGGCAGCGGCCCTTGAGCAGTTCGCCGTGCATGTGGATCAGGTTGCGGCTGCCGGCGCGTTCGTGGAGGTCGTCAATGTTCTGGGTCACCAGCAGTACCTTGCCCGCCGGGAAGGCTTTCTCTAACTTGGCCAGTGCCCGGTGGGCCGCATTGGGCTGAATGGCCGGTGTGAGTAGCTGTTGGCGGCGCTGGTTGTAGAAGTTCTGCACCAGCAGGGGATTGCGCAGGAAGGCCTCCGGGGTGGCCACATCTTCTACCCGGTGGTTTTCCCACAGCCCGTCCGCCGCCCGGAAGGTCTTGATCCCGGATTCCGCAGAGATTCCGGCGCCGGTAAGTATTACAATGTTTTCAGCCATTTATCCGCCCGTATTACGTAAGGTTTCAGATTCTATGGACACCATTATCGACCAACAGGAAAACCTCAGCCTGCCACCGCGCGGTAACGTGACCCTGCTTCACTTTCACCAGGGCATGGTACTGCTGGTCGGCGAAGACGCGGTGGGCCTGTATCGCGACCGGGTTGCCATTGATGACCCTCTGGCCAATGGTGTCATCGGCTACGAAACCATTCCACCTTCATTACAGCCGCAGTGGAGCGAGGTGTGCGGTTTTGTCCGCGAGCACCAATCCGGCTTTGTTGGCTTGAATGAAGGGGGCGTGCTTTTTATTCGCCCGGATGGTGTGGCGCTCTATCCCAGTGGCATGCATGCGTTGCAGAATCAGGAAATGAGCTGGTTGATTCCCTTTCCGCCATTGAATGCGTAAATAGAGACGCAGAATGCGGCATGCGACACGCAACACGGAAAAGCAAAATCGTCGTAACCCCCGGGCATTAGAAGCGTGGGTGCGGCATTGAAGAGATGAATAGACCTGTATCGCGTTGTTGCGTTGAGCGTGACGCGTGCAGCGAAAACGGAGTTTTTTTATGGCCGAAGAAACAACCCGCCTGCGTTTGCGTACGCTCACCGAAGACGATTACCCGGCGCTGGCGCGCCTTATGGATCAGGTCTATCACGATATTGGTGGGGCCTGGCCGGAAGACACCATCAAGACCCTGATCCGCATTTTTCAGGACGGGCAGCTGGTCATTGAGGATAACGGCGAGCTGGTGGCCACGGCGCTGACCATCAAGGTCAAATACGACCGTTTCTCCAACCCGCATCGCTACGAAGACCTGATCACCGATGACAAGGTGCGCTCCCACGACAAGAATGGCGATGCGCTGTACGGCCTGGATGTGTTCGTGGACAAGGAATACCGCGGCTACCGTTTGGGGCGCCGGCTTTACGAAGCGCGTAAAGAGCTGTGCCGGGAAGAAAACCTGCGTGCGATTTTGGCGGGTGGTCGCCTGCCGGGGTATACCAACTACGCGGACCAGATGCCGGTGACCGAATATATCGAGCAGGTGGAAGCCCGCGCCATCTACGATCCTATTTTGTCATTCCAGCTTTCCAATGGCTTCGACGTGAAACGTTTGATGAAAGCGTATTTGCCGGAAGACGAAGACTCCCACGGCTACGCCACCCTGCTGGAATGGGACAACATCCTCTACGAACCGGAAGATGACGACGCCGAGTGGCCGCGCCGTACTGTGGTGCGCGTGGGCGTGGTCCAGCGCCGCATGCGCGCCGCCCGCGACGTGCAGGACCTGCTCAACCAGGTGGAATTCTTTATCGACGCGCTGTCCGATTACCGCGCCGATTTCGCCGTGCTGCCGGAATTCTTCAGCGCACCATTGATGGGCCTGCGCCCGGAACTGAACTCCGTGGAAGCGGTGCGCTTCCTGGCCAGCTTCACCGACGAAGTGCGTGATGCGTTGGCGGACATGGCGGTGAGCTACAACATCAACATCGTCGGCGGCTCCATGCCGGTGATTGAAGATGACAAGGTCTACAACGTGGCCTACCTGATGCGCCGCGATGGCTCGGTGGAATCCCAATACAAGATCCATATCACGCCCCATGAACGCCGTGACTGGGTGATCCAGGGTGGTGACAAGCTGCAGGTATTCGACACCGATGCGGGCAGGGTGGGTATCCTGATCTGCTATGACGTGGAATTCCCTGAACTGGGCCGGATTCTCGCCGACGAGAAAATGGATATCCTGTTCGTCCCGTTCTGGACCGACACCAAGAACGGCTACCTGCGCGTACGCCACTGCGCCCAGGCCCGCGCCATCGAAAACGAATGCTACGTGGCCATCTCCGGCTCCGTGGGCAACCTGCCACGGGTGGATGCGGTGGACATCCAGTACGCCCAGTCCTCGGTATTTTCCCCCAGCGACTTCTACTTCCCCCACGATGCCATCATCAGTGAGTCGGTCCCCAATACCGAAATGCTGATGTTTGCGGATGTGGATCTGGAGAAGCTGAAACTGCTACACCGGGAAGGGTCGGTGACCAACCTGCGTGATCGGAGAGATGATCTTTATAGTCTGGATTGGAAAAACAAAGACTGAATCCTGCCAGGGCAGGGCCGTCCGGCCCTGCCTGCCTTCGCACCGTTATCAACTGTAGGAGATTCTATGTTGTCCACCCCAGTCTTCATGAGGCAGGGGCCGGCTGATAGTCGGTGCCATTTTTCATAAGCGCGAAGGCGATACGAACCAGTTTGCGCGCCAGGATGACTAACGCTTGGGTAGTTGCCAGCCCTCGATCCAGATAAGCCTGATAGACCCCTGCCCAACGCTTGCTCCGGCGAGCGNCCATGGCCGCCCAGTAAAGCAGCCTGCGAGCTTCTGAGTCCCCTTTCTTGGTCAGTTTTCGCTTGCCGGTTTTGGT
>NZ_LWEZ01001166.1:0-6202 GCF_001634945.1 Alcanivorax sp. HI0044 | reverse complement strand
GGCTCGCCATTGCCAATCACGATCACTAGGAAACGATAGCCATGACCCCAACCCATATCCTGATTACCGGCGGTGCCGGCGCTATTGGCGGCCAGCTTGCCGGCCAGTTTCGACAACACCACCCCGAGGCCCGCATCACCCTGGTCGATTTGAATGCCGAGGCACTGGCTGCAGCTGCCGAGCAACATGGAGCCCAGGCAGAAACCTGTGATCTGACAGATATCGACGCCCTGCCCGCCTGGTGGCAGTCGTTGGAGGACCGTCGCGGGCCGGTGGATGTGCTGGTCAACTGCGCCGGCATCATGGACATCATCAGCATTACCGGCACCGGCTGGGAGAAGGGCAAGCGTCTGCTGGATATCAACTTCACCGCACCCATGCGGCTGATGGACCTGGCGCTGCCCGCCATGGTGGAGGCCCGTCACGGTTGCGTGATCAATGTGGCCAGCATGGCCGGGCGCGTACCGATTCGTGGCTGCAGTTATTACGGCGGCGCCAAGGCGGGAATCGGCCTGGCATCGGAAATTGCCCGTCTGGATCTGAAGAAACAGGGCGTCAATGTGATCACCGTCTACCCAGGCCCGATCCAATCAGGACTGGAAAGCCATGCCCGCAGCCAGGTGAAAAAAGGCCCGGTGTCCCGCTATATCCCCACCGGCAAGCCGGATGTACTGGCTGAGCGGATTTACAAGACCTTCCGCAAGAGCGGCGCCCGGGTGATCTACCCGGATATCTACAGCCTCGCCAAGCAAGTCGCCAACCTGAATCTGACCAACCGGGCGATGGATTTCTTCAGCCCGCAACCGAACCAGTAACCACGGACCGACCATGACACAGCAAGCCAACACTCCGATTTATGACACCCTGATTGTCGGTGCCGGCATCAGCGGCATCGGCCTGGGCATTCGCCTCAAGGAAGCCGGGTTCGCGAACTTTGTGATTCTGGAAAAAGCCGCCGACCTGGGCGGCACCTGGCGAGACAATACCTACCCGGGCTGCGCCTGCGATGTGCCCTCGGCATTGTATTCCTATTCCTTCGCACAGAAACCTGACTGGACCCGGGCCTTTGCCGGCCAGGCGGAAATTCTCGATTACGTCCGCGATACCGCTGAGCGTTACGATATTCCTGCATCGATTCGTTTCAACCAGGCAGTAGAACGGGCGCAATGGCGCGAGAGCCAGAACCTGTGGGAAGTGCAAACCGCTGATCAGCTGTATCGGGCCCGCACCGTGGTGGCCTGTTCCGGCTATCTGCACGAACCGATTATTCCGGCAATTCCCGGCCTGGAAAACTTCGCGGGCAAGCTGTTTCATTCCTCGCGCTGGGACCACGAGCACGACCTGACCGGCGAGCGCGTGGCGGTGGTGGGCACCGGCGCCTCCGCCATTCAGTTCGTCCCGGAAATACAACCGAAAACCCAACACCTGACCTTGTTCCAGCGCACCCCGCAATGGGTGCTGCCCAAGCCGGATCACAGCATTCCCAAGATCGAAGAAAACTTCTTCCGCCTGCCGTTCACCCTGAGCGCCTGGCGCAAGATGCTCTACGGCGGTTTTGAAACCTTCGGCATCGGCTTTCGCCGCCCGGCCATCCTGCGGCAGATCCAGAAGCTGGGCCTGGCGCACCTGAAAGTGGCCATCAAGGACGCAACGCTGCGCGCCAAGCTCACCCCGGATTACACCCTTGGCTGCAAGCGCGTATTGATGAGCAACAACTACTACCCGACCCTGAACCAGCCCAATGTGGATGTCTTTCACACCGGCCTGAAAGAAGTCCGTGGCAACACGCTGATCGGCCAGGATGGCAGCGAATGCGAGGTGGATACCGTGATTCTCGGCACCGGTTTTTTTGTCACCGAGCCGCCCATCGCCAACCATATTTTCAATGATGCCGGCGAGTCGCTCAGCCAGATGTGGGAAGACGGCATGCAGGCCTACCGGGGCACCACCATCAATGGCCTGCCCAATGCCTTCATGGTGCTCGGCCCCAATCTGGGCATCGGCCACAACTCCGCCTTTATCGTTATCGAAGCGCAGATCAACTACATCGTCAGCACCCTGACAACCATGCGCGAACAGCAGCTGGGCCGCATTGAAGTGAAGGCCGAGGTGCAGCAGCAGTACAACCGCAAGGTCCAGAAAGACCTGCAGGGCACGGTCTGGAACACCGGCGGCTGCTCCAGTTACTACCTGGACAAGAACGGCTTGAACAGTGTCGGCTTCCCCTGGAGCACCCTGGAAATGCAACGGCTGCTGAAAACCTTCGACGCGGACAACTACACCCTGACACCCGCTACCCAAAAGGTATTCTGATCATGAGCAAAACGGCTTCTTCTTCCTCACCCCGCCGCGCCCTGGTCATCGGCTGTGGAGGCGTCGCCGGCGGCGCCTGGTCCATTGCCGCCCTCCATCAGCTGGAGCAGCAACTGAACTGGGACGCCCGCGATGCGGACATCCTGGTAGGCACCTCCGCCGGTGCCGTACTCGCCACCCTGCTGGGTAGCGGCGTGTCCGTGGCCCAATTGCGCGACTGCCAGCAAGGCACCAGCGATCGCTGCCAATGGGACCACGACACCGATACCGGCGGCGCACTTCCGCCCTTGCCCGGGGCCCGGTTTACCGGCGCCAAACTGGCACTGAAAGGATTGCGCGGCGAGATTTCACCACTGACAGCGATCTGCGGGCTGCTGCCACGGGGGCAGTTCGACATGACGCCCTTCCGTCAGCTGGTCAATACCGTCACCGTCGGCAAAGACTGGGTCAGCCATCCAGCCACCTGGATCATGGCGGTGGATACTGACAGCGGCAAACGGATTCCTTTCGGCAAGGGCGGCGCGCCCAGCGCCAGCATTGCCGATGCGGTGTGCGCATCCTATGGGGTGCCGTTCTGGTGCCCACCGGTCACCGTGGCCGACCGCACTTACATTGATGGCGGCGTCGCCTCCCCCACTTCCGCAGACCTGCTGGCCGACAGTGCAGTGGATGAAGTGATCGTGCTGGCCCCCATGGCCTCACGCCAGCCGGACCAGCCCCGCTCCCCCCTGATGAAGATAGAACGGCGGGTACGCCGTTACATGACCGCAATCGTGGACCGGGAAGTGGCCTTGCTGGAAAAAAGCGGCAAGACCGTCATCCGCATTGAACCCAATGCGCAGGATCTGACCGCGTTCGGTTACAACATGATGGACCCGAAACGACGCCGACAGGTCTACGACACCGCACAAATCACCACCGCAGACACGGTGCGCATGGCTATCGGCTGATGGACTAACGAAAGCAGGCCGGGTCATCCCCAATGCTGTTCACTTAAGAGAAGCAGCGCTGCGCCAACACCTTCGTCATGCGAGCATGACTTCCCACCAATCCCGAAGTTAGAGGGGAGGGGTTGTGGGAAACGATGTTTATAGCGCGAAAGCTTCAGGTCTGGCACAGAACCTTAAGTGAACGGTATGACGGGAACACCCTGGCTTTGTTGCTTTCCCGGGCAAGCGCAGCCTTGCCATCGGGACGGGAGTCGCGGCCAAACCGCTAAAGGGAATCGGCCGCCTGAGTCAGGGTTAGCTGGATATTTTTTAACGCCGAGCGAGCTTCGATTCCCTCAGAATGGGCAAAGAAGCCCAGCATCAGCGCGCCCGCGACCAACATCATCAACGCCAGCAGCATCAACTTTTCTTTTTCCAGCACGCGCCGTAGCGGCGAGCGAGGTGTCTCTTCGCGGCGATTGAGACTGTTATTGTGATCATGGCGGTCTTCTATCGTATCTCGCACCGTGCCTCCCATACTGTCTATGTATGGTTGTACCCACCCAGCCGGGCAAGCACAAGACACGGGCAGACCGCTGGTCTGACAAGCGCCGCGCCCTGCCGGCTACGACGTGATGCGGCGAACCCGGATCACCAGCTCCCGGCCAACGACCTCATAGCCGTGGGCCTGGGCAATCTGCTCCTGCCGCGCCTCGATGACCGGATCACGGAATTCAATCACCCGCTCCGTTTCCACGCACACCATATGATCATGGCGTTCACCGAATGACAGCTCGTACACACAGCGGCTCACCGCGCCCTGGGAAAACTGATGACGGGTGACCAACCCCACCTGCTCCAGATTCAGCAACACCCGGTAAATGGTTGAGATACCGATTCTTTCCCCCGCCTGATACAGGCGGGCATAGATTTCTTCAGCGCCCAGATGGCGCTGCTCATCGTGGGCGGCTTTCAGGTGCTGCAGAATCCGCACCCGCGGCAACGTGGCTTTCAGCCCCGCCCCGGTCAACCATTGCTCATGACTCTTGGCCGCCCCGCCACGTTCTTTTCCCTCACTCACCTGAACGGTCAGCCCCGGGGCCTCATCCATGCCTTTATCTGCCATCTTCAGCTCCTTCTGCATCGCGCATTTTTTTCCCTGTCTCTATAGAAGACGAATGACGCCCACCGATGGTGACATTTTTTCTCGGATAAAAACGCAAACCAGGGCAGGCGTCACACTATGCGTTTCATTCTCATTATTGTAATGATATCCATTCTCAAATAGTATTCAGCATTCATTCTTTACAGAACAACGCTGGGGGGCGGGATCATGTCCGGGGTGACGCAGGAATCCCTGTCGGTGGAAACGCTGTATACCGACTACCACAGTTGGCTGCATGGCATATTGCAGCGGCGTCTCGGCAGCCGCGATGATGCCGCCGACCTGGCCCACGACGCCTTTATTCGCCTGCTCAGCAAACCTCGCCACCTGCACCATCACACCGCCCGTGCCTACTTGAGCCGCATGGCCCGGGGGCTGTGCGTAGACCTGTGGCGGCGCCGAGAAATTGAGCAGGCCTGGCTGGATACCTTGCTCCACCTGCCCGAACCGGAAAGCCCGTCCGCAGAACAGCAAACCGCCGCACTGGAAGCCCTGGTGGAAGTCGACACCATGCTTCGCCGCTTACCTGAGGCGGTAGCTCATGCCTTTACCCAGTCCATGGTGCATGGCCTCACCGGCAAGGAAATCGCCACACAACTGGGCGTATCCGAACGGACCGTGCGCAATTACCTGTCCAGAGCCATGCTTGCCTGCCTGCGCCTGCAGGCCCGACTGGAAGGCAGCTGCATGGCCGCCCGACCATGAACGGCGCAGCACACATTGATCACCAGATTCTCAGTGACGCCGCCGACTGGTTTGCCCTGCTGCGCTCCGGGCAGGCCGGCGAAAGCGACCAGCTTCGCTGGCAGCAATGGCTACGGCAGCACCCGGACCATCTGCGCGGCTGGCAAATGGTGGAGCACATTGAACAACAGTTCAGCACCGCCAGTGCCAACCATCCAGCGCATACCGAAGCCACCCTGAAACAGGCCCGCCACAACCGTATACAGCGCCGCAGCGTCATTACCGGCCTGGCCCTGGTCATCAGTACCGGCGGCCTGCGTTGGGTGAGTTGGCGACAGACGCCACTGCCCACCCTGGTGGCAGACTGGAACGCACAGTATCGCACCGGCATGGGCGAAATCCGCGCCCTGGAACTGGCCGACGGCAGCCGCCTGTGGCTGAACACCAACAGCGCCATCAATACCGTACTGGACGGCCCCCAGCGACACATCCAGGTGATACAGGGCGAAGTGCTGATTGAAACCGGCAAGGCGGACCCGCGCCCACTGGTGGTGTTCACACCGCAAGGTCAGCTCCAGCCACTGGGCACCCGTTTCACGGTACGCCGGGAAACAAACACAACCTTCCTCGCGGTCTATGACGGCGCGGTGGAGATCACCAACCTGGCACGGCAGAAAAGCGTACTGCACCCTCAGCAACAAACCCGTTTTTCCGCCAACGCCCTGCAACCGATTCACCCCGCCGACCCCGCACGGGAAACCTGGCACAAGGGGATTCTGGCGGCAGACGATATCCGCCTGGGCGATCTGGTCGATGAACTCCGGCGCTACCAACATGGCTACATCAATCTGTCCCCGGCGGCCGCCGACCTGCGCGTGTTCGGGGGCTTCCCGCTGACCGACCCACAGCAGGCTCTGGACATGCTCGCATCCGCGCTGCCCATCCGGGTCACCCGGCCCCTGCCCGGCTGGACCAATATCGCCCCCGCCACCCCCTGAGCAAAAAAATCGAAAAAACTTTTCCGCTTTGCAGGGCGCTATTCGATATGTCAGTAAGCCCCACCAAAAAGGGGCACCACAATCCTGACAACACTGGAGTGACCGTGAGCCGT
>NZ_LWEZ01001165.1:0-9493 GCF_001634945.1 Alcanivorax sp. HI0044 | reverse complement strand
ATATTGTCCAGCACATTGCGCAGTTTTCGGGCCCGCGGCGTGGGCCGTCCTTTGGGGCAGAGCGCTACCGGATCAATGCTTTCGAGCAAGGCATTGCCGCGCTCCAGCTCTCGCAGAGCCAGTGCCAGCCGCCGCAGCAACTGCCCGCCCACCTGGCTGTGGGCGATTTGCTGTAGCCGGGCTTCCAGCCCGAACAGTTGCTCCGGGCTTGGCATGGCCTCGTTCTCAACAGGCGACTGGGCCAGTTGCGTCAAGCTCAGCAGAGCGGCCTGGCTGTCTCCGGCCAGCGCGGATGGGGACTGGCTGAAAAACTGGCGGAATTCCTCACTGGCGACCAGTGCGTTCCAGTAGAGGGCCGGTAGTGCTGCCTGCTTCTCCGCTACCACCTGTTCCAGCAGAGCGATCAGCTCGGCATTATCCAGCTTGCCGTTTGCCAGACACAGGCGAGCACGCCGGATAAAGGTGACTTCATGTTTTAAACGCAGGGAGTCGGCTTGCAACTTGCCCAATATGCTATTGCGCTCGCTGATCAACGTCATCAGGTTGCAGTGGCGCAGCTCCAGGTACTCAAGCAGATTGACCCGCTGCTCCGGAATCGGTTGCTGCAGTTCCCGGTTACCCGGATAGACCAGCACCGGTAGCGGGGCCCGTTCCGGAACCGCTTGCCCTGACAATCGAGCCAGCCGTGACAGATAATCCTCCCAGCGGGCGTCATCGCTGTTGCCGGGTATCAGCCACCAGAGAGTGAAAATCATCAGGGCAATAGTGATGATTATCAGGACTCCGTTTTTTGTTTTTATCACCGGATTCTTCCTTGAAACGGGTTTATGGCGTGCGTCGCTCTTGCCGCCAGATTGAGCATGGAATGGTGATTGTTGCCGCACGCCTGTCCCATGTCTGTGGTATGTTGCCCACGTTAATCATTTTGCCGTGGAAGAGTCTCATGCCAAGTCGGGGTTTGTCGTTTTTTCGTCTCTTGATGTTGTGGACTGTGCTGTTGATCGCAGCCTGTGATGATGCGGGTGATGCCAGCCGCAACGAGGAGGGCAACAGCGTTGCCGCAGAGAAAAACGACGCTGACCAGAAGGTATCCCCTCTGGATGATCGCTGGCAAACCCATCTGGCAGCCCTGCCGGCCGGTACCATCAGTGCCCGGGCGCCACTGGTTGTGCGCTTTAATCACCCGGTGGTGACTCCTGATCAACTCGACAAACCTCAATCCGGGGTCGCGCGGCTATTGCCGGAGCGGGCTGTCACGGCGGTGTTTACCGCCGAAGACCGGCTGGAAATTCGCCCCGCCGAGCCGTTACCCGGCGGGGAGTCGTTGACCCTGGTGCTGTACGCCCAGGGGCTGGGCAATGTGGATGACGCCTTGAGTCCCGCTGAGTTCTCCCTGCAGGTGCTGCGTCAGCAGCTGAGCCTGACGGTGGAGTCCCTGTTGCCCACGGACGATGGCGGCGAAATGGTACTGCGCGGCAGTCTGGAGACTCGCGATCTGTCGGACCAGGCTCACGTAGAGGCGGTACTGGATGCCCGCCAGAACGACAAGACCCTGACGATTAACTGGCAGCATGACAGTGCCGGCCTGCGCCATGATTTTTCGGTGAGCGGGATTGTGCGCGAACAGCAGGCCAGTGATGTATCACTGCGCTGGGATGCGGCGCCCCTTGGCGTGAACAACCAGGGCAACCGTCACTACACGGTGCCGGCACTGAAAAACTTCGCGGTAACCAATGTGCGGGCGGTCAGTTATCCCAAACCCCACGTCCAGGTGAATTTTTCCGAGGCCCTGAAAGCGACCCAGAACCTGAAAGGGCTGGTCACGTTGAATGGCAAGGCGCCCCGCGTGGAAGTGGATGGCAGCACCCTGCGCATTTATCCGCAGGATGAGCTGGAAGACGATGTGAAGCTGGTGATTGACGGCAGCCTGCGCTCCGCCAGCCAGGGTCGTCTGACGGACAAGCTGGAAAAAACCGTTACCCTGATGACCAGCAAGCCAGGGGTGCGTTTTGTCGGCGACGGCACCATCCTGCCCGATGGCAAACAACTCAGCGTACCGTTTGAAGCGGTGGGCGTGCACTCGGTGAAAGTGCAGGCGTTCCGGGTATTCGATGACAACATCGGCCGGTATCTGCAAGGCAGCGAACTGAATGAAGCCGACATGGATTCACGCAGCGGCCGCTACCTGTGGCAGAAAACCCTGACCCTGCCGGGTAATAGTGATGGCTGGCAACGCTACCAGCTGGACCTTACCGAGCTGATGGCCAAGCATCCCAATGGTCTGGTGCATCTCTCCCTGATCATCGACGGCGACGATATCAGCTACAGTTGCCCCGATGGTGCCCTGAAGAAAAAAACCACCTTGCCGGACAGCTACGAAGGCCCTGGGCAGGATGAGGATCGTTCTGATGTTTATCAGAATTATTATGCGGATGCGGGCTACCTGAGCTGGTACGAAAAAGACAATCCCTGCTCCGACAGTTACTACCAGTACAACGACCTGGCCAGCAGTACCCGCGCTTTCCTGGCCTCCAACCTGGGTCTGATCGCCAAACGCGGCCAGAACGATACCCTGCTGGTGGTGGCCACCGAGCTGGACAGCAACACCCCCGCCGAAGACGTGGTGCTCAAGGCCTATAACTACCAGCTGCAGCAGGTCGGCATGGGGCTTACCGATGCCGAGGGCATGGCCAGCCTCTCACTGGACGGATCCGCGTATTACCTGGAAGCGGTCAAGGACCGGGACAACGGCTACCTGAAACTGGCCCGCAACCGGGCCCTGCCCACCAACCAGTTCAACACCGGTGGCCAGCAAGTACGCGATGGACTGAAAGGCTTCTTCTACGGCGAGCGGGACGTGTGGCGCCCCGGTGATGACATTCACCTGACCTTTATTCTGGAAGACCAGGACAACACCATCCCCGACGGCCACCCACTGATGCTGGACTGGTTTGATCCCCGTGGTAACAAGGTGAAGAGCTATACCCTGGACAAGCCGGTGGGCGATTTTTATGCCTTCACACTACACACAGAAGAGGACGCGCCCACCGGGAACTGGCGTGCGGTGGCCCGGCTGGGTCAGCGTTATTTTGATACCCCGATTCGGGTGGAAGCGATCAAGCCCAACCGGCTGAAAATCGAGCTGGATCTGCCGGAAACGCTCTACACCAACCAAACCACCGACATTGGGTTATTTACCCAGTGGCTCAACGGTGCCACCGCCGCCAATTTGAAGGCCGACATGAAAGTGCGGGTGAGCGCGCGCACCACCCGTTTCGACGGCTACGACGCTTATCACTTCGATGACCCCACCCGAAAGCTCAGCAGTGAGCCGTTCACCGCCTTCGATGGCAACGTGGACGGGCAGGGTAACGCCACCGTGCCGCTCACGGTGAATGTGAAACAGACCCCGGGCATGCTGCGCGCCACCCTGACCACCCGCGTGTTTGAAAACAGCGGCGACTACAGTACCCAGATTCGCAGCGTGCCGGTGTACCCGTTCAAGCACTGGGTGGGCATGCGCATTCCCGAAGGCAGCGGCTGGGGCGGGGCACTGTCCCGAGAAGGGCTGCACGCCATCGACCTGATCAGCCTGGACAGCGACGGCAAGCCCGACGCCAGCCGGCCGCTGGATATCAGTGTCTACCAGATTGATTGGCGCTGGTGGTGGGACCGGGCCGGGGATGACCTGAGCAACTACATTAGTGACCCCAACACCAAACGCGTAGCCGATGCACAGATCACCACCGACGCAGAAGGCCGCGCCCAGTGGAATCTGAACGGCGAAGACTACGATTGGGGTCGCCATCTGATTCGCATTTGTGACCGGCAAAGCGACCACTGCACCGCACAAACCGTGTACCTGGGCTGGAGCTGGGAGCAAGCCAGTGGCAGCCAGGATGCAGCCACACGGCTGTCCCTGTCCGCAGACCAGGACCGTTACGCCGTTGGCGACACGGCCCATATTCAATTACCCGCTGTCGCCAAGGGCCGCCTGCTGGTGAGCCTGGAAACCGGCTCACGGGTACTGGATCATTACTGGCTGCCCGCCAACGGTGAAGCGCAAACCTTGGATATCCCCATCACCGCCAACATGGCGCCTAATGTGTACGTGCATGTGGCGTTGCTACAGCCGCACAGCGGCCGCAACAACGACCGGCCCATTCGGCTCTATGGCCTGGTGCCGCTGTTGGTGGATGACCCGAATACCCGTCTTGCCCCGCAAGTGAGCGCCCCGGACAAGGTGAAACCGGAAGACACCTTTACCGTGAAGGTCAGTGAACAGCAGGGCAAATCGATGACCTACACCCTGGCGCTGGTGGATGAAGGCTTGCTTGGCCTGACCAACTACCAGACCCCGGATCCCCACGACAGCTTCTATCGCCGCGAAGCCCTGGGGGTGCTGACCTGGGATCTGTTCGACATGGTAGTGGGCGCCTACGGGGCAGAACTGGATCAACTGCTGGCACTGGGCGGCTCCGACGGGGCCGACGATGGCCGGGAAAAGCAGCGTCGCCGTTTCCCGCCGGTGGTGAAGTTCCTGGGGCCGTTCACCCTGGAGGCCAATGAAACCGCCAATCACGAGATTACCTTGCCGCCGTACATGGGCCAGGTGCGGGCCATGGTGGTGGCCGGTGACAACGGCGCCTATGGCAAGGCCGAACAGGACATTACCGTCACCCAGCCGCTGACGGTGCTGAGCACCTTGCCACGGGTGCTGGGGCCGGGGGAAAGCGTGTCGCTGCCGGTTACCGTGTTTGTCACCGACGACAGCCTGAAAAAAGTCACCCTGACCGTGGACGCCGATGAAGACCTGTTCGAGGTGGAGCAGGGCAAGGCCACGCTGACCTTCACTGGCCCGTCCGATCAGATTGCCATGCTGAAAATCACTGCCAAACAGCAGGTGGGTACCGGTGACATCACCGTCACCGCCAAAGGCGGCAAACATCGCGCTTCGGAAACCGTGCATCTGCCAGTGCGTGCGGCTAACCCGCCCACCACCCGCGATACCCGGAAAGTGCTGGCGCCCGGTGAAATCTGGGCGCTGGAGTCGCAGCCCCATGGCATGGCCGGCACCAACAGCAGCACCGTGGTGGTCAGTGCCTTGCCCGCCATGGGCCTGGAGCGCCGTCTGGACTACCTGCTGCGCTACCCGCATGGCTGCATCGAGCAGACCACCTCATCGGTGTTGCCGCAGCTGTACCTGAATCAACTACTGCAACTGGACGAGCAGCAAAAGCAGGAGGTCCAGGACAACGTCACCGCCGGCATTGAACGCCTGCAACGTTTCCAGCTGGCCGATGGCGGTTTCAGCTACTGGCCCGGCCTGGCCAATGCCAGTGATTGGGGCACCAGCTATGCGGGCCACTTCCTGCTGGAAGCCAAACGGCTTGGCTACGCGGTGCCGGCTGCCATGCTGGATAACTGGGCGGCCTATCAGGTTCGTCGTAGCCAGAGCCTGGGCGACCGGCCCTGGCAGTGGAGCGCTGAAGCCTATCGCCAGTACACCCTGGCCCTGGCCGGCAAACCGCAGGTGGGGGCCATGAACCGGCTGCGCGAGCGGCTGCAAATGGCCAAGCCGGATTACTCACGCAGTGCCAGTTATCACAGTGGCCGCTGGTTGCTGGCGGCCGCCTACCTGCAAATGGGCCTGGCCGATGTGGCGGCGGAGCTTACCGCCAACGCTGCTGCCGATCTGGAATACGACGGCGCCAGTTACACCTATGGTTCCTTGCTGCGTGATCAGGCTATCCGCCTCACCGTGGCCGATGCCCGTGATGATACCGCCGCGGCCTGGACCCTGGCGCAGGACATCGCCAGCCAGCTTTCTGCCGATCACTGGTACAGCACCCAGACCACCGCCTGGTCGCTGATGGCCATGGCCCGCTATGCGGGGGGTCAGAGTGATGAGAAGGGCTATCAATTTGCGCTGAGTGAAGGCAAGCAGGACTGGCAGGACATCGCGGCCACCTCGCCGGTTTACCGCCAGGCACTGACCGATAGCGAATCTGCGCAAGCCTTCAGTGTTCGTAACGATAGCGAGCGCAAACTGTTTGTCACCCTCAGCAATACCGGAACACCGCTGCCGGGTAATGAGCAGGCCAGCAGTGAGGGGCTTAGCCTGGCTACCCGTTTCCTTGCTGACGGCAAACCTGTAAACCCGGCCAGTTTGCCCCAGGGGCAGGATTTTGTTGCCGAAGTCACCGTGACCAACACCGGTAACCGCGCCCTGGAGAACCTGGCGCTGACCCAGATCCTGCCGTCCGGCTGGCAGATTACCAGCAGCCGGCTGGATGGCAGCGCCGACGAGCAGGAGCGCGTCACGTACCAGGATCTGCGCGACGATCGTGTCATGCATTACTTCGACCTGAAGCCGGGCAACAAGCACAGCCTCACCGTGCGCGTGGCCCTCAATGCGTCCTTTGCCGGCCGCTTTTACCTGCCCGCCTGGAACGTGGAAGCCATGTACGACGGCACCCGCCAGGCCCGCAGCAAAGGGCAATGGATCGAGGTGAAGCGGGAGTAGGGTTTGTTCGGTTTGGCGGAGATCGACTACGCTGATTTCCACCCAGCCGGCCTTTGTTCGCGATGCAAGCATCGCTTCCCACAGGAGGGCATGCTGGTGGTGGATCATCTTTAGATGATCTGAAATAGCCAGTGTGAAGCATTCGCTGTGGGAAATGATGCTTGCATCATGAAGGGCGTCGGCGACTGGCCCCACAACCGATATTGCAATGGGCACCTACCAACGATGACATTCTGGCGCCGTATTATTCTGCTTCTGCTCATTATCGGTGTGTCGGTGGTGGCGGTTTTGCAGTTCTGGCCGCTGCCGGAGCGGCTCACGAACACCCCTTATGCCACCCTGATGCTGGATCGTAATGACCGCCTTCTCGGGGCCCGTATCGCGGCAGATGAACAATGGCGCTTTGTGCCGGTGGAAACTCTGCCGGACAAATATCGCCGTGCCTTGCTGAGCTACGAAGACAAACGCTTCTTCGCCCACCCTGGTGTCGACCCATTGGCCATTGCCCGTGCGGCCTGGCTTAATGCCCGCGCCGGGCGGGTGGTCAGTGGCGGCTCCACACTCACCATGCAGCTGGCCCGGTTGTTACGGGATGATCCGCCCAGAACCCTATCGGAAAAGGCCCGCGAAGCGGTGCTGGCCCTGCAGATGGAGTGGCATTTCAGCAAGGATGAGCTACTGATCGAGTACGCCAGCCGGGCTCCTTTTGGCGGCAACATCGTTGGATTGCGGGCCGCCGCCTGGCGCTATTTTGGCCGTGAACCGGCGGCGCTCAGCTGGGCGGAAGCGGCGCTGCTGGCGGTGCTGCCCAATGCCCCCTCGCTGATTCACCCCGGGCGGAACCGGGAGCGGTTGCTGGCCAAACGCAACACTTTGCTGAACGCTCTGCACAGCCAGGGCGACCTGTCGACGACGGACCTGAAGCTGGCCTTGCTGGAGCCCTTGCCCGATGCCCCCAGACCGCTCCCCGGCAGTGCCGACCACTTGCTTACCTCCCTCCGTGCCAGCAGCCCGCAGCACCTGTTTCACACCACCCTGGATGCGGACCTGCAGCACCGCGTGCGCGAACTGGCGCGCCAGCATGGGCAGCGGTTAGCGGGGGAGGGGGTGCATAACGTGGCGGTGGTGGTGATCGATCACATTGATTTGGCCACTCGCGCCTATGTGGGCAACATCACCCACGGCGATGCCCATGAGTATGGCGCCGCCGTGGATATCGCCAGCGCCCCGCGTTCCACCGGCAGTGTTCTCAAGCCCTTGTTGTACGGACTCATGCTTGATGACGGCTTGCTGCTGCCCGATACCCTGGTGCCGGATCTGCCCACCAACTACGGTGGCTTCAGCCCGGAAAATTTCGACCACGCCTACCGGGGGGCGGTCCCTGCTCACCAGGCGCTCAGCCAGTCGCTGAACATTCCCGCCGTACGCATGTTGCGTGAATACGGGCTGGGCCGCTTTCACAGCCAGTTGCAACGCATGGGCATGGGCACTCTGTTTCGCAGCGCGGAAGATTACGGCTTAACGTTGGTGCTGGGCGGGGCGGAAGGCACGCTTAGCGAACTCACCGGCATTTACGCCCGCCTGTTTGCCAGCGCCCTGCAGGCCCCGCCCTACCCGGTGGCGGTGCTGCAATCCGCCATGGCCGACCGCCAGCCCGGCGTGCCGGTGCTCAGCCCCGGTGCCGCCTGGTTAACACTGGATGCCCTGCGGGACGTGGCCCGGCCCGGCACTGCACGGCAATGGCGGCTGTTCAGCTCCAGCCAGCCCATTGCCTGGAAAACCGGTACCAGCTATGGCCTGCGCGATGCCTGGGCCATCGGCAGTAACGGGCGCTATACCGTGGGGGTCTGGGCGGGCAACGGCAATGGCGAACCGGCACCCACGCTGGGCGGCGCCGCCACCGCTGCGCCGCTGATGCTGGATGTATTTAGCCTGCTGGGGCCGGCCCGTTGGCCGGAGCCGCCGTTGGCCGACCTGAAAACCGTGCACGTGTGCAGCGACGATGGCTACCTGGCCGGGGGCCGTTGTCCCACGGTGGAGCGGCTGGCGCCGCTGCACAGCCATTTTGAAACCGTGACGCCGTACCATGTGCGCGTGCATCTGGATAGCAACGGCCAGCGGGTGCATAGCCAGTGTGAGCCGGTCAGCGACATGCGCCACCAGGACTGGTTTGTGCTGCCGCCAGGGCAGGCCTGGTTCTACCAGCGCCGCCACCCGCACTACCGGCCCTTGCCCGCCTGGCGGGATGATTGTCTGGCCGGCGCCAGGGCCATGAACAGCGAGCCGCCCATGGCGTTGATCTATCCCCATGCGGGCACGGCCATTTATATTCCGGTGGAACTGAATGGCCGCTTGGGGCGGGCGGTATTTCGTGCCGTTCATCAACGGGCTGACGCCAGGCTGTACTGGCATCTGGATGCTGCTTATCTGGGCGAGACCCGGCATTTCCACGAATGGGCACTCACCGCCGAGCCCGGCTGGCATACCCTGACACTGGTGGATGATCAGGGCTTTCGGTTAAAGCAGCGCTTCAAAGTGCTGGGTAAGTGAGATGCTTCACGCAGGCATGCTACACGCAATTACGCCGGCCAATCCTTTGCGCGCCGTAAAACCGCACATCCACCGCGCCTTCTTGCCGTGAATCTGATAAACAAGGACTCTCAACGCAACGAACGGGGCCAAGGATGAAGCACCTGCACTATCACACCTGCAATCTTTGCGAAGCCATGTGCGGTATCGAGATAGAGCACTGCGGCGATGACATACAAGCCATTCGCGGGGACAAGGCCGACCCGTTCAGCCGTGGTCATATTTGCCCCAAGGCGGTGGCCCTGCAGGATCTGCACAACGACCCGGACCGCCTGCGCCACCCGGTGAAACGTACCGCCGATGGCTGGGTGCCGATCAGTTGGGATGAGGCCCTGGAGGAAACCGCCCAGCGACTCCACGCGATACAACAGGAGCATG
>NZ_LWEZ01001164.1:0-7842 GCF_001634945.1 Alcanivorax sp. HI0044 | reverse complement strand
TGACACCGATGATCTGGTTATCCCCGGTACGCACTTCTACCCGCCAGCGCCCCTTTGATGGCACAGGAATATGGCGCTTGTGAGACCAGGTGCGAAACCCGGATTCGCGGCCACCAAAGACCTTCAAGGGAATGCGGTCCACCTGTTCGCCATCACGAAACCAGTAGTGATAGACCTCCTGGCCCAGCCCCAACGGCGCCTTGATGGCCGTGTAGGCATACAGCCCCCCTGCCACTTCATCGGCACTGAACACCTCACCACTCACCAGCGGTTTGCGCTCGGCGCGATTGAATGACAACGCAACGGCCCGTTCCTGCAGGGACAACGTCAGCGGTGGCACCAGCGGGGCCAGCCAGCGCGGGGACAACGCGATCAGGCACGAGACCAGGATCAGCCCGAGCCAGCGAAACCATTTTCGCGGCCCGCCAAATCGCCAGAAGCTGGGCAACGCAAACAGGGCCGTGAGCCAGCCCGCCCACGCCAGTGCCGAATCCGTGCTCCAGTGGAAGATCAGCGGCAACAGCACCAGCAACGCCACAAATAACGCCCAGGCGTGAAAGCCGAAATACAGTGCCCGGTGTCGGGCCAGCCAGAAATAAACCGGGTCGATGATGCTGATGGCCGCCGCACTGACTACCAGGGTGGTGAAGAAAATATATTCCGCGCCACCGGACCATTGCAGCAGCACGAACGGCAGGCTGAAAAAGAACGCCTCCTGATGCACCGCCTGGAACAGCAACTTGAGCATGCCCTGGGGCAGGCCATCAAAGCGGGTACCGATCACCTTGTTCTGCCAGATCCCCTCGGTGAGCAGCAAGAGCCAGCTGAACACCAGCAGCCCGGTCAGCACCGCCGCTAACCACGGTTGGCGATCCACCAGAAAATAACTGCTCAGGCCCAGCGAGAAGCTGATCAGCGCCCAGACATGGCGAATCTGATAGAGCTTTTCAGTGAGGGTTTGTAGCGTCAGCGGCAAAGTGTGGCTCCGTCGAGGGGTTGCGTCTTCGACGTACTATAGCCCTGTGGGTTCCCGATGGCAGCAAAGGCTCTCCCGTTTCCCGATGGCCACCTGGCACTTGTAGGCGTTCCCTTCCAGGGGACGAACGAAAATCGCTCCGCATCTTTCCGTCTATTGCGATAATAAAAGAACAGGCGAAACTCAGAATCTACCGATGATCCTCCGGATCTTTTTCGCGCTTCGCGCGGTTCGTCCCCTGGAAGGGAACGCCTACAAGGGGCAGAGGAAGGAATAGCGTGGCGCGAACGCCACGCGGAGAAGATCAGCCTGCGAAGTTGAGCAGGACGCCGGCGGCGACGGCAGAGCCGATGACGCCGGCCACGTTGGGACCCATGGCATGCATGAGCAGGAAGTTGTGGGGGTTGGCGTCCAGGCCGACCTTGTTGGCCACCCGTGCCGCCATGGGGACGGCGGACACACCGGCGGCGCCGATAATGGGATTGACCGGGTGGCGACTGACGCGGTTGAGCAGCTTGGCCATCAGCACGCCAGTGGCGGTGCCGATCATGAAGGCCACCAGCCCCAGGGCCAGGATGCCCAGGGTTTCCATGACCAGGAACTGTTCTGCGCTGAGTTTCGCCCCCACGGCCAGCCCCAGCATGATGGTCACCACATTGATCAGGGCATTGCTGGTGGTATCCACTAGCCGGTTCACCACCCCGGATTCCTTCATCAGGTTACCCAGGCAGAACATGCCCAACAGTGGCGCCGCATCGGGTAACACCAGCGCCACCAGCACCAGCAACAGAATCGGGAACAGGATTTTTTCCACCTGGCTCACCGGGCGCAGTTGCTCCATTTTGATCTGGCGCTCTTTTTGCGAGGTCAGCGCCCGGATGATTGGCGGCTGGATAATGGGTACCAGCGCCATGTAGGAATAGGCCGCCACCGCAATCGCGCCAAGTAGATGCGGCGCCAGCTTGGTGGTGACATAGATGGAAGTGGGACCGTCTGCGCCACCGATGATGCCAATGGCGGCGGCATCCGACAGGGAAAATTCCATGCCCAGAAAATTCAGCGCCAGCGCCCCCAGCAAGGCGGCGAAGATGCCAAATTGCGCCGCCGCGCCCAGCAACAGGGTGCGCGGGTTGGCCAGCAGCGGGCCAAAATCGGTCATCGCCCCTACGCCCATGAAGATCAACAGCGGGAAAATGCCGGTAGTCAGGCCTACGGTATAAATCAAATAGAGAATACCGTCGCCGTAATTGGCTTTTACTGCCAGGTGGTGCAGCTGATCCTGCACCGCTGGCCCTGCCGCCTGCGCGGCCGTATAAAGCGCGTCACGCCCTGCCCCGGCCTCCATACCCAGCACCTGTGCCATGGAGGCCAACAGGTCAACAGAGCCAAAATGCAGCGCCTGACTGATGGCGGATTCCGCCAGCCCGGCCATGGGAATATTGGCCAGCAAGCCACCAAAGCCGATGGGCAACAACAGCAATGGCTCGAATTTTTTATGAATGGCCAGCCACAGCAAACCCAGGCAGACCAATAGCATGACCAGCTGGCCGCCGCTCATGTGAAACAGCCCGGTGCTGTGCCAGAGGGTTTGCAGCTTATCCATTGGCGGGCTCCACGCTGAGCAGGGTTTGCCCCACGGCCACGGCGTCGCCCTCTTTCACGGCAACCTCGCTGACCACGCCTGCGCAGGTACTGGACACATCCGTTTCCATTTTCATGGCTTCCAGCACCATGATTTTTTGACCTTCGGTGACCTGATCACCGGGCTTCACCAGTACCTGAAAAATATTCCCCGCCAGCGGCGCAGGCACCGGCACGCTGTTGGCCGGGTTACCGGGAGAGGGGGCGGATGGCGCAGGGGCAGAGGCACCACCCACCGCACGCAGGCCGGTTACATCACCGCCCTCGTTCACTTTCACCGTGTACTGTTGGCCGTCTACCTCAACGGTATAAACCCCTTCTGACTGCGTGCCGCTGCTGGCCGCGTCTTTACCTTCGCCCGGTGCCGCTTCAAACGCCGAGGCATCGCCCCGGTTTTCCAGAAAACGTTGCCCAATTTGCGGGAACAACGCATAGGTAAGCACGTCGTCGATTAAGCGCTCCCCTTCCGCCAGCGCCATGCCCCTGTCTTTTGCCAGAGACAGCACTTCATCACGGAGACTGCCCATTTCGTTGTCGAGCAGATCACCCGGGCGGCAGGTAACCGGTTCGTCCCCCTCCAGGGCGCGCTGCTGTAGCTCGGCATTGTACGGGGCCGGTGCGGCGCCATATTCGCCACGAAGGATGCCGCGGGTTTCCTTGCTGAGCACTTTGTAGCGTTCGCCGGAGAGCACATTGAGCACCGCCTGGGTGCCGACGATTTGCGAGGTGGGCGTCACCAGTGGAATGAACCCCAGATCTTCACGGACGCCGGGAATTTCCTGCAGCACTTCATCGAACCGGTCCGCTGCGCCCTGCTCCTTGAGCTGACTTTCCATATTGGTGAGCATGCCGCCGGGCACCTGCGCCACCAGGATGCGCGCATCCACACCGCGCAAGCTGCCTTCGAAGGCGGCGTACTTTTTGCGAACCTGACGAAAATAACCGGCAATACGATTCAGTTTTTTGATATCCAGCCCGGTATCCCGGTCCGTGCCTTCCAGCATGGCGACCACGGATTCCGTTGGGCTATGACCATAGGTCATCGACATGGACGAGATGGCGGTGTCCACGTTGTCGATGCCCGCTTCTGCCGCTTTCAGGGCTGTGGCGGTGGACAGCCCCGTGGTCGCGTGCGATTGCATGTGCACGGGAATATTCAGGGAAGCTTTCAGGCGCGTCACCAGCTCGAACGCCACGGCGGGGCGCAGCAGGCCGGCCATGTCCTTAATGGCAACAGAATGGGCGCCCATCTGTTCGATCACTTTGCCCTGCTCCACCCACATGTCCATGGTGTGCACCGGGCTGACCGTGTACGCGATAGTGCCCTGGGCGTGCTTGCCCTGCTTTACCACAGCGGCGATGGCCCGCTCGATATTGCGCATGTCGTTCATGGCATCAAACACACGGAACACATCCACGCCGTTTTCCGCTGCACGTTCCACAAAGGTATCCACCACATCATCCGCATAGTGGCGATAGCCCAACAGGTTCTGCCCACGCAGCAGCATTTGCTGTGGCGTTTTTGGCATGGCCTGCTTCAATTCGCGGATGCGCTGCCAGGGGTCTTCCCCCAGATAACGAATACAGGCATCAAAGGTCGCCCCACCCCAGGATTCCAGTGACCAGAAGCCAATCTCATCGAGTTCAGCAGCAATCGGCAGCATGTCATCCAGGCGCATACGGGTAGCAAACAGGGACTGGTGCGCATCACGCAGCACCACATCGGTAATGCCCAACGGTTTCAGGTCACTCATGGAATAATCCGGTATCTATGACAGTGAAGACTGGCGATGCTGCTGCACCGCTTTTTCGATAGCTTTGATAATGGCCGGCGATGGCATATTTTGCGGGGAGGCTGAAGCGGGCTGCGGCGCCGGTTCCTCTCGGCCGAATTTCTGCACCAGCGCCGACATGGCAGTGGTGACGGCCACCAGCACAATCAGAAAAACAAACACGACACCCATGCCAACCAGCATGAGTTCGACACCCTGAGCCATCATAGCGTTCATGGAACACTCCTTTTGGTTCCAAAAGCGGATTCAGTCACCGCGTGCGAGAGCGAAAGGCGTCGCCGTTTGGGCGGGCATCATGGTGGCCTTGTGAGCCGGTATTGCTCTCGCGGGGTTAAAGGCAATGTAGACAGATTGTCGACAACCCGCAATGAGGCATGCGAGGAACCGGTTGGTGGTTTTGATCAATCGACGGCGTGCAGGCCAGATTTATCCAGACCGTAGAGTAAAAAATATCGCAATGGAATGAAGTGCAATACGGCGTCGGGAAGACTTGGGGGTCGTACCTGCTCGGACAGCGTTGAGCCTGCGAGCCTGTTGCATGCGGCATGAAGGGTGAGGCGTGCAGCGGCCGCAGAGCGGCATAAAAAAAGGCCCCCGATTGGGAGCCTTCTTTTATTCGTATGGTACACCGGGAGGGAGTCGAACCCCCGACCTACTGGTTCGTAGCCAGTTGCTCTATCCAGCTGAGCTACCGGTGCAAATCTCGTTGCTGTAACGCCGCGAGAGGCTGCGCATTATTCCGAAAGCCCCGCGGTGAGTCAAGCGTAGATCGGTTAAAAGTTCGGCAATCAGCTTTCTGCGGCAGCCATTTGTTTTTGCATGTAATTTTCCAGGCCGACTTTATCGATCAGACCGAGCTGGGTCTCCAGCCAATCGATATGCTCTTCCTCGGATTCGAGGATATCTTTGAGCAGGTTACGGCTGATGTAATCCTGGATGGATTCGCAATAAGCAATGCCTTCACGCAGGTCTGGCACAGCCATTTGCTCAAGCTTGAGATCGCATTCCAGCATTTCCTTGGTGTTTTCACCAATCATCAGCTTGCCCAGATCCTGCAGGTTGGGAATGCCTTCCAGGAACAGAATGCGCTCGACCAGCATGTCCGCATGCTTCATCTCGTCGATGGATTCGTGATATTCCTTGGCATAGAGTGCCTGCAAGCCCCAATCCTGGTACATCTTGGCGTGGAGGAAGTACTGGTTAATGGCAACCAGCTCATTGCCGAGTGCACGGTTGAGGAACTCAATCGCTTTGGCGTCGCCTTTCATTGGGGGGATCTCCGTCACATGAACTTGGGGTAACCCCTATTGTTCAGCAAGTGTGTGACAGAGACAAGGCAGGAGAGGAAAAAAAGCGCTTCAAATACAAGCGCTTATGCAAATGAGAACGATTGTTTATGCGGTTTGTGGCCAGAAAACAACCGCCTCACCAGCAGTAGAAGAGTTCGAGAATGAGGTCGCCTCGTTTGCGCTACGGGTCTCACGCAAAATTTGGCGGGCGTGACGGGCACATTTACCACACTGACTTCCAACCCCAAGTTCCCGACGAAGATCACGCAGGCTGTCGCAGCCAGAATCGACCGCTTCCCGTATATGGTTGTCAGTAATACCCTTACAAATGCATACGTACATAAGTCGCCTTTCCTCAATCTCTGAAAAGGATGCTAAACCTAACGCGAATCATTATCAACTACTTTTGGGGATCTATTCACCCTCCCCGCTCCAGCTTCCCTGAGAGCAACGCCAGCCATATGTAAAAATGCACATTTTTGCCACCCAACCCCCTTATCCCACGGTGAAATCCTGGCAGCACGACCTGTACGACAGGCATAAAAAAAGCCCCGCAAAGCGGGGCTTTTAGCCTTCATAAACCCTTCTGACGTATCAGGAAGGCTTCTTCTTGGCCGGAGTACGCTTACGTGCAGCTTTCTTGGCAGGCGCTTTACGGGTTGCTGCCTTTTTTGCTGCAGGTTTCTTGGTGGCCGCTTTTTTGGCAGGCGCCTTTTTAGTCGCTGCTTTTTTTGCAGTCGCCTTGGGCTTGCGAGCGGTCGCTTTCTTGGCCGCACGCTTGGCCTTCGCCGCCGCTTTACGCGCAGCTGCCTTGGCTTTCTGCTCCGCTTTCTTCTGTTCGGCCTTGGCTTTCTTCGCCAGTTTGCGCTCATGATCACGCAATTTGGCTTTGAAGTTGCGCTCAGCAGTGCGCAGTTTCTTCACTTCGCGGGCAACCACTTTCTTGGCGGCCTGGATCTCGGCACGAATCAGTTTCGCTTCGCCACGAATATCCTGGAGTTTCAGGCGCGCAGTGTTCATGCGACCGCGTGCAGTTTCAACGGCACGCTTGGCGGCGGCAGTGGAAGTTTTTTGTGCTTTTTCACGCTTGGCGGCAACATCGGCACGCAGTTTCGACAGTTTGGCGTTCTCTGCGTCGATTTTGGCGCGATGCTTATCAAGTTTGGTTTGTGACTGGGTAACTTTCTTTTCTGCCTGGGCTACAGCTTTGTCCTGTAATTTAACCTTGGATTCAGCGTTGCTGACAGACTTGGGAACAGCCGGTGCTTTTGCAACAGCGGCTTTCTTCGCTGCGGGTTTGCGCGCCGCAGTTTTTTTCGCGGCGGCTTTCTTTGCTCTAGCCATGATTGATCTCCTAAGCTATGGCGTTGTCATCAGTACTGCGACAAGTGGAAAATAGCATAAAAAAAAATCAGTTGGTACATTATTTAATCAACCCACTTTTAATTTTTCTGATTTTTTTCACTGCCTTTGCTACCCGCCCTTTTCACCCCGTTTCTCTTTTACGCGTTTTCGTTTTATTTTTTATGGGCATTATTTACCTCCCGACGAATATTGAATCTTCCTGGGGCAGTATTTCTGCACGTTTTTCTACACTCGTTGTTCTTCCAGCACACCTTGGGTTTACACAACAACACAGTCCATGTGCACGAAAAAAAAGCACTCTTACAATAAAATCCACAGCTATTATGGAAAGCCTCCTCTCGCTATCGCGCCTGAAAAAGACAGATCACCCAGGCAAAGGCGCCTTTCTTTCCTGCGCCTCTTACAGCGAATCAACAAGACAGACTATTTTGATTTGAGTAGAACCGTTACACGCCGCCTGAAAGAATCGCCCCCATTACTTTGCGAGAAATGCCGTTCATTTTTCCACTTCCCGGAAGGCTATTAGGCATCACTTTTATTGGGTTGCATCCTCATTCGTTGTTTTTTCAGTTCGGGACGACTCCCAACCAGACGCGCCGTGCAGCTCCTTGAGAGACAACCCGCCATCCACATTACGGCGCCCCTTTCCCAACCCAGGAGAAAATCCGGGCATATGGCAGGAGGTAAAGCAGGACGAACAGGGGGTGGCCAGCACGGTAAGCGCCAGTCGGTATTCACACTGGGAGGGGTTTGGGGAGGGGTTTGGGGCGATATCAGG
>NZ_LWEZ01001163.1:0-4860 GCF_001634945.1 Alcanivorax sp. HI0044 | reverse complement strand
TAACTGCATTATAAAGTCCAGCTTGAGGGCTGTACCCTAAAGAAAGAAAATAATCTATTTTTTTATAAAAGCCGGAAAAATCTTCCTTTTCAGGATCTTCTTGCTCTGTCGTTCTAGGCATGAAGCTTGATATAGGGCACCGCTTAACATAAGAGGCATCAACCTTAAATTCCTCAACAAACATTTTGAACAGTTCAAAGTTTTTAAAAATCCCAGCTCTATCTAAGCAAGAAAAGCCAAATTCATCTCGTTTTTGCAGATCTGCACCATGGGTAATCATGAACCTTAACCACTCATACAGATCATCATAAGACAAGCCATTCATTTGTGATTGGTAGTTAATTATTCCAAACCAAATTGTACTGTAATCACAAGTGTCGAGACTTTTGTTCAGGTACACCCCCTCTTCTATCAGCTGTCGAAGTCGGCTATCGTCATAATCCATCTTTTCAATTGATAATAGAGTGTATGGATTCTCTTCATCCTCACCCTGACTATAATTTAATGGGACATAAAGACTTTGAAGGTAAGCCTCGATCTCAGCTTGCCTTTTTCTTATTCCTGGTTTCATAGCTTAATCCCCCAATATGAATCTTTATATTTTCGAAGGAACCGATATCTGGAACCGGGGTCAGGTCTGAATGGCATTTTTATTATCCGCACCGTTCTTCGCGCAAATCCTGAATCTCTTCAAGAGAAAAATCCACGGAGGCTCCACCATTCAGCGACACCGACCAAACCTCGGAATTTCCATCCATGGTGATTACGGCGCTATTGCCTGATTCATCTTGCAGCTCAACCTGACCACTTTTGATGGCTCGCCTGAGGCTCAAAAAACTTGTATCAGAAGGGTCATCCTCAATAACCAGATCCGAAAGCGTTGCCGCTGTGATCAACCCCTCTGGACATGACTCGCGATGAGGAATCACCCTTTTTACCCCATAAACCCCTGAGAAGCTTTCAATCCTTGATTCCGGGAAAGGGAGACCTGCATTGGGCGTGACAGCAAGAGCAAAACGCTCATCCATGTTTTTCCCCAACTGAGAATAGAAAGCCACCACTTCCCCTGTATCGTCATCAATAGACGCAAATCGCTCGAGCAGAAATTCCTCAGAATGCTGACTTTTCTCTCCATACTCTTGTTCAGCACTTTCCCGCTCAAGATGAATGAAAACATGCCCATACATGGCTCGCATTAATCGACTATTAATGATATCGGTCTGCTGGTAAGCGAAATAGGGAATCTCAACGGAATCCCCGTACCGGTCATAGGAAAGGAAATCCGTTTCTTCAAAAAATTCGCCGGAACCTATGCCGGAACCAGGGAAGCCACGTTGACGAAACCCCGTGTTGATCGACCCTAACGTTAAATCATAATCACAACCTTCCAAACGATAGGATCGCACGTCATATAGCGCCCCGGAGAATGGCGACTCAAGGTCTTCCAGCGTGTAGCTTTCGGACACATAGCCTCCTTCCTGCAAGCAGGTAAAACCATGATGACTGGCCACATCAACACCATTACCCATCTGGATATTTGCATGACCTTCTATCGTGCTCAGGGAGCCTGTGTGATAGAAACCGCCACCAAACAACAACACCGCATCTTCTTCAGACGTTAACGTCGCAGCTGGCAGGGGTTCTAATGGCGCTCTGAATATTGCAGGTTCAGGATAGGCTTGGGCTACCTGATCGCTGTCACTGCCACCGCCTCCGCAACCGGCAAGAAAGGCACTCCCCAAAAGCATTACTTTCAATCGCATTAATCTTTTATCCATGAAGTTATTTGGCCATTCGATATCACAGAAGTCCGCATCCTCTTCTTATTCGCAGGCCGCATCAAATTCATCCATCACCTGCATCATGTCCTTGTCCATGCCAATCCACCCGACAACATACTCACCCCCTTGCGCGACGACCTCATGGCGTAACTCGCGACGCTCGAGGATCCCGACAAGAATGTCTTTCTCGTCTTCTGAAAGTGTTATTTTGGCAAGCCCCGTTTCGCCTTTTGAAAGGTCCGGCTCCAGCGTCAGCACTTCGGCTGGGCGACCGTTGACTACCGATGCACCATCAAACCCTCTCAGAACGGCCTCCACAGAAATGCTTCCGGCACCACTTGCGCCATCACGAATGATGCTAAGGCCTCGCTGTTGCGGCGGATTGCCGGAGAACAGCACTACCGCACCGTCACCCAGATGACGGCGTTCATCGCCAATCACGTTGAGAAATTCCTGCTGACTTTCCGGAAGGTAGACATCTCCCTCCTGGTACGGCGGGCTATCGCTTCCGAGGCGGCTTTTGCGATGCGTCACCACAGGGGTGACTTTGCCTTGCTCATCAATGTCATACCGGATGATCAGCAAGGCGGTCGCCTGATGTAGCTGATCTTCATCGGAAAGCCGATTGAACGCCTCCCAGGAGGAAGCTTCGACTTCGATCATGCCTTCTTGCCCACCCATCGCAGCCTGTTCATCGGTATCCGGGCCACAGGCACACAGGATGAGAGACAGACCACACGCCAGGCCAGCACACAACAATGCTTTCACAGAAAATCCTTTTCTTGTTTTTAGTCCTTGGCCCCTGCCGGGATGAGAGGCCCAATCTAGCCATTGCGCAAAGAATTGCAAATTAGCCCGTATCCCGCCACGCCCCCGGCGACACCCCCACCCACTGTTTAAATGCCCGGTTGAACGAACTTTGCTCGGCAAAGCCCAGCAGCATGGTGATTTCGAAAAGCGATAGCGACGGGTCGCGCAGGTAGCTTTGTGCCAGTTCCTGGCGGGTACGATCCAGCAAGCCCTGAAAGGTCTGGCCGCTTTGTGTGAGACGGCGTTGCAGGGTACGAACGGAGATGGCCATTTCGTTGGCCACGTCTTTCAGGGATACCCGCGCATCGGGCAACAGGCGCAGAAACACCTGCTGCACCTGAAAGGCGAAGGGATCATTGCCCGGCAAAGCGTTGGACAAGGCCACAGACTGGCGATCAAGAATCTGGCGCAGGGCCGGGTTGGCGGTGGGCAGGGGGATGCTGAGGTAATCCGCCGGGAAGCGCACCGCCACATAGGGCGCGCCAAAGCTCACCGGGCAGCCAAAGAAGGCCTCGTAGATGGCTGGGTTTTCCGGGGCGGGTGAGGAGAAGGTCACCTCTGCGGGATTGGGGGCGTCCGGGACGATCTTGCGCAGGAAGCTGATCAGCGCCGAGATGGCGGTTTCATCCACCAACAGACCCAAGCTGAGACCACCGAACAGGGGCCAGCCGATTTCGGCCTGATTGCCGCGGATCACCACTTCCGCCATGCGGATCCCGTAGAACAGGGATTCGAAACGCTGGTAGGCATACAGGGCCTGGCCCAGGTTATCGCTGGCCTGCACCAGATACCCCAGCACCCCCACATGATCCGGGCTGATGCAGGCGCCGATCTCCAGACCACGCCCGTCACCGGGGTGCACGGCATACGCCCGCCGCAGCAGGTCCAGCCACTGGATCAGGGGGACCTGCTCACCTGGGCCCAGCCGGGACACCGCCGCCCGCAGGGTCGGGGCATGAAGTTGCTGCTGATCCAGCCAGTCCAGCAGCACGCGCACGTAGGAGCCATTGACGCGGATGGCGGTGGGATCGGGATAAGGGTTCGTCATGGCATGATTGGATAACAGCTTGGCATGATCCGTCAATCCCACTGGGCCGGCATTTTCTAGCATGGCCCCATCAAAGACGCGTTTTATTAGCGCCCGCCCCATGACCTGAGGGAGCCCATCCATGAATCTGATCGACTTTGCTGTTACCACCTACCAGAACGCGGACATCAAGGAGCTGCTGCTGGTAGCCATGATGCCGCTGTTCGGCCTGACTATCGTTCTCGAGGCCTGGCGCTTTCGTGGCACCGGTATCTATAGCCTCAAGGATTCCGCTGCCAGCATGACGCTGGGCGCCAGCTATGTGCTGCTGGAGGTGGTGGTGAATGCCTTGTTCGTGTTCGCCATTCTGGACTGGGTGTACAGCTACCGGCTGATGGACATTGCCATCACCCCGTGGACCTTTGCGCTGTTGTTTTTGATGGTGGACTTCCTGTTCTACGTTTACCACGTGACCGCCCACAAGGTGCGCTGGTTCTGGGCCACCCATGTGGTGCACCATGCCTCCGAGCACATGAATTTCACCACCGCTGGCCGCCAGAGCACGCTGTATGCGTTCAGCGGGCTGTTCCTGTTTTTCCTGCCGCCGGTACTGCTGGGCTTTGATCCTGCCTGGGGCCTGTTCGCGCTGGCAGCGAACCTGTCTTACCAATGGTTTATTCACACCCAGTGGATAAAGAAACTGCCGCGGCCGATCGAGTTCATTTTCAACACGCCGTCACACCATCGCGTGCACCACGGCCGCAACCCGGAATATATCGACCGCAATTTCGGTGGCACTCTGATTATCTGGGATCGCCTGTTCGGCACCGTCGTGGAAGAGCGCGACGACCTGCCGCCGGAATACGGCATCACCCGCCAGATCCACAGCTACAATCCGATCACCCTGACGCTGCATGAGTTCATTGCATTGTTTAAGGATATGGCGAAGCCGGGGCCGTTGTGGCTGCGACTGAAACACCTGTGGGCGACGCCGGAATGGCAACGACCGGAAGCGCAGAACCAACACGCCAAGAAAAACGTACCCGCCATAGCAGCGCAGCAGGAAGGATAAGAGTGGCGCGACAGGCGGAGACTTTCTTCGGAAATTTCCGCCCGACAGCCCACTACTCGCAAACGAAGCAAGGGCCTAAACTGAAGATACACACCACTACCTTGCTGGCCTGCTCCGATTCCCGAGAATGGACTCGCCCAAGCAGCCCCATGCAACCCTCACCGCCGCCC